>JANOQP010000793.1:0-4837 GCA_031414895.1 Saprospirales bacterium | reverse complement strand
CATCAATGCCGACGATTATTATGGCCCGGAGGCGTTCCAAACGCTCGCCCATTTTTTGAAAAATGATTGCAACAAGGATACGATGGCGATGGTCGGCTACCGGCTGGCGAACACGCTCTCCGAAAACGGCTCGGTCGCGCGCGGGGTCTGCCATGAAAAGGGCGGTTATCTGACCGACGTGGTCGAGCACACCAAAATTGCGCGGACGGCGGACGGCATTTTCAACACGTTCGAGGACGGCTCGGTGCGCGAACTGCCCGAAAACACGGTCGTTTCGATGAATTTTTGGGGATTTCACCCCCAAATCTTTAAGGACATCGAAAAAATGTGGCGGCCTTTCGTGGAAAAAAACCTCGAAAACCCGAAGGCCGAATTTTTCATCCCGCTCGTCGTGAACAGGCTCATCGAATCGGGCGAGGGCAGATGCGCCGTGCTTCCCTGCGACGCGCAATGGTTCGGCGTGACCTATACCGACGACAAACCGATCGTGCAGGCCGCGCTGGCGGGGTTTGCGGAAAAGGGGACCTATCCGCTGCCCCTCTCATCATAAGTTTCGAGTTTTGGGTTTCGAGATTCGAGTGGGCCGCATCCCACACAACTTGAAACCCGAAACTTTCCCACTCGAAACCCTTCCACTCGAAACTCGAAACATGAATTATTGGCTTGCCAAATCCGAACCCTACGTTTATAGCTTCGACGACCTCGTGCGCGATGGAAAGGGCCGTTGGGACGGGGTCCGCAATTACACGGCTCGGAACAATTTGCGGGCCATGCAGGTCGGTGACCGGATCCTTTTTTACCATTCAAATGAAGGTTTGGCCGTCGTCGGCATCGCGCAGGTGACCGCCGAGGCGTATCCCGATCCGACTTATTTGCCCGAACCGGGCGACCGAAAGGCCGAATGGTCGTGCGTGGACATTGCGCCCGTCCGAAAATTGGCCAGCCCCGTGACCCTCGCGACCATCAAAAAAACGCCCGAACTCGCCGAAATGGCGCTCCTCAAATTGAGCCGCCTCTCGGTCTCTCCCGTGCGCGAAGGGGAATACGAGCTGATCTTGAAAATGGGCTGGGCATGAACAACTTCAAGTACAAGATCAAAAGCCGTTGATTTTCAGGCAGTTGTGTTGCGCGTTTTCAATACAAAAAACCAAAAAGCCAAAGCGGCACCTGCCTTTCATGGCCAATGGCGAGGTCATCGACGGCCAAAAAACTGTCGGGCGTTTCCGCAATTTGCCGCAGGTTTTTTCCCTTGCCGCCCACCTCGACCGTGTATTTTTTGTCGATCAAAAAATCGCCCACTTCCGAATAATTCAACTGGTGCTTGGCCGCAAGTTGGCTTTGAAAAAAAGTTTCCCGCAGGTTGCCGATGTCCGGGTTGCCGATCGGGATGAGCGCGTAGGCGATGGAGGTATTGTTCAAAAAAATCTTTTCCGGCTTTTGGAGGGAAGCGACGCCTTGCGGTTCGGCATATAAAAGTGAAATGATGCGGGCATCGTGCAGGTGGCGGAGATATCGGCTGACCGTGTCGCGGTCAATTTCGAGCGACCGCGCGAGGTTTTGGAGATTGACCTTGAATGGCACTGACTCCGCCAAAATCTGGATCAATTGGCTGATCTTGTTCACCCGAAGGACCTTTCCGCCCTCCGAACTGGCCAAATCGAGGTCGATAACGAGCCGGATCAATTGCCGCAACCGGACCAATACGAGCTGTGGGCTTTCCAAAAAAAACGGGTAATAACCTTCTTTAAGGTATTCCGAAAAGTGCCCCAACGGCTTGATTTTTTTGGAAATATTGGTGGCAATTTCTCGGTGGTTGGCCAAAATTTCTTCCAACGAAAAGGCCCTCGGCACATTCGGGATTCCCTTAAAAAGCAGGTATTCCCGAAAAGAAAGCCCTGGCAGTTCGTACAAAACGACCCGCCGGCTCAGGTCCACGGATTGGTTGGACAGCTCGATGATCGACGAGCCACTGAACACAATCTGGAGGTTTGGGTGGAGGTCGTACAGGTTTTTCAGGTGCTGCGCCCAGCCGGGATATTTGTGGATTTCATCCAAAAAAAGGCGGTCATAGCCCATATTTTGGAATGCCTCCACGGTTTCGCGCAAACCATGGTTGCCAAAATGCACGTCGTCAAGGGTCAGGTACACGCCCTTGCTGCCAGTGGCCAATTCCTTTTTCAACCGGTTGAGCAAAAGGGTGGTCTTGCCCACCCCACGCGCCCCAATGATGCCCAATAAACGCCAGTCCCACGGCAGTTCACGGGCCAAAAAACGGTCGTGCGGCAGATGGGCGTTTTCGACCAATAACTGGGACTGTTCGAGGAGTTTGTAAATATTTGCGGTATTCATGTCGCAAAATTAGGCTAATAATGCGGAATTGATTCCGCAAAATAAATTATATTTTGTGGTATGAATGCCGCATTATTTTCAAAAAAACCTCAACTGATCCTCCCCCAAACCCGCGCTTCCCGCTCAAAATCCGCCAAATATCCCGCAAGCCGTTGATTTTCGGGCAGTTGCAAACGCGGGTCGCTTTCCAAGATCCGCGCCGCCGTCTCCCGCGCGGTCTGCAAAATGAGCTGGTCTTTCGACAGGTCGGCGATGCGAAAATGGAGGAGGCCGCTTTGCTGGGTCCCCTCGATATTGCCCGGGCCGCGCAGCCGGAGGTCCACTTCGGCGATCTTGAAACCATCGGTCGTTTCGCACATCGTTTTGATGCGCTCGCGGCCCTCGGCGGAGAGTTTGAAGCTCGTCAGGAGGATGCAAAATGACTGGTCGCCGCCGCGCCCAACGCGCCCGCGAAGCTGGTGGAGCTGCGAAAGCCCGAACCGCTCGGCGTTTTCGATGATCATCACGGAGGCGTTCGGGACGTTCACACCGACCTCGATTACGGTCGTGGCGACCATGATTTGGGCCTCTTTTTTGATGAAACGCGCCATTTCAAAGTCCTTTTCCGCCGATTTCATCTTTCCGTGGACGATCGCGATTTGGTATTCTGGCTGTGGAAAATCGCGGCTCAACGACTCAAAACCTTCCATCAAATTTTGCAGGTCCAGCTTTTCCGTCTCCTCGATCATCGGGTAGACAACGTAGACCTGCCGCCCTTTCGCGATCTCCTCTTTCATGAAACCCTGCACCCGGAGGCGGTGGTTTTCGTTGCGGTGGGTCGTCGTGATCGGCTTGCGGCCAGGTGGCAGTTCGTCGATGATGCTCACGTCGAGGTCGCCGTAAAGGGTCATCGCGAGCGTCCGGGGGATCGGCGTGGCGGTCATGACGAGGATGTGCGGGGGCAGCGGCTGGCTTTTTCGCCAAAGTTTGGCGCGCTGTTCGACCCCGAAACGGTGCTGTTCGTCAATGACGACGAGGCCGAGGTTTTGGAAAACGACCCAATCCTCGATGAGCGCGTGGGTCCCGATCAAGATTTTCAGGCTGCCGTCGGCGAGTTTTTGGAGGACGGCCTCGCGTTTTTTGCCCTTTATGGAGCCGCTCAAAAAGCCGACCTCGATGCCCATCGGTTCGAGCAAATTGCCCAAACTGATGACGTGCTGTTGTGCCAAAATTTCCGTCGGGGCCATCAAACAGGCCTGAAACGGCAGCCCGTCGCGCTCCTCACTTTTGCCTTTTTCCTTTTGACTTTTGACTGCTTTTTCGTTGTCCAAAGCAATGAGCATCGTCATCAATGCGACGATTGTTTTGCCGGACCCGACATCGCCCTGCACGAGCCGGTTCATTTGGCGGCCCAATCCGAGGTCGGCACGGATCTCTTTGAGGCACCTTTTTTGCGCCCCGGTGAGCGCGAACGGCAGGTGTTTTTGGTAAAATTCGTTGAAATTTTGGCCGATCTTTGAAAAATACCAGCCCTCGACGGTCGCTTTGCGGGTGCGCCGCTGGTTCAAAAGTCGGAGTTGGAGGAGGAAAAGTTCCTCGAATTTGAGCCGCCGGGTGGCCGCGTCCACGTCCTTTTGGTTTTCGGGAAAATGAATTTTGCGCAGCGCGTCAAATTTCCCGGCGAGCCGGAATTCCTCCAAAAGCGGGGTCGGCAAAAGCTCCACGACATCTTTTTCTTTCAGCAAATCCACCAAATTGCGCATCGCCCGGCGAATGCCCCGCGCATCGAGGCCCTTTTGCGTCAGCTTGTCGCCGCTCGGATAGACGGGGTCGAAGGTGCGGGCGGCTGCCGTATTTTCGTCCGTCACCTCCTCCATTTCGGGGTGCGGGAGGTTCAAAAACCCATTAAAATCGTTGATGCGCCCAAAAACGACGTACTCTTTCCCGACGATGAGCGATTTTTCGAGCCACGAACTGGGCCGGAACCAGACGAGTTCCATCGCGCCCGTGTCGTCGCGGAGGCTGCCCACGAGCCGCCGTGCGCCGCCCTCGCCCTTTGTCTCGACGCGCCGCAACGTGCCGCGCAACAATACTTCCCCGCTGTCGGGGCCGACCATTTTGATGGAAACGAACCGCGTTTTGTCGATATATCGAAACGGGTAATGGCTCAAAAAATCGCCAAAAGTGAAGATTGCAAGCTCCTTTTTGAGCACCTCGGCGCGTTGCGGGCCGATGCCTTTTAGGAATTCGATCTTGGTTTCGAGCAAGTTCATTTTTGTGGAAAATCGGTTTGCGGTTCTTGCCGGGTCGGCACATTTACAAACCCGTACGGGCAGTGCCGACAGCCAGATCCGCAGCAAAACCCGCGCTCGCGCAGGTATTTTTCGGTGAAAACATAGAGGCCGTTTTCGATATAAAAATCCTCGCCCTCGGCCAATTTTTTGTCAGACGGTGCTTCCATATTTGGCGTACATTTTTTAAAACACAGAGGACGACGGAGGGATTCACA
>JANOQP010000792.1:0-3142 GCA_031414895.1 Saprospirales bacterium | reverse complement strand
GAGCGGTCGGTCTTGGTGAAAAGGGAGGGGATTTTTGACTATTTTTTGCTGGTTGCCAAAAAGTAAAAATCAATTTTATGAACAAAACCAATTTCGTGGCGAAGCTCATCCTCGCTCTTTTGCCCTTCTTTTTCCCATCAAAATACCTTGCCGCGCAAACCCGGCCGACCGACCCGCCGAAGCTCACCATCGGCCTCGTCGTGGACCAGATGCGCTATGATTATCTGTTGAAATATTACGAAAAATTCGGCGAGGGCGGTTTCAAACGCTTGCTCGACGGCGGTTTTAACTGCGAAAACGCCCATTATAATTATGCCCCGACGGTCACCGGCCCCGGTCACGCGAGCATTTTCGCGGGCGCGACGCCGCGGACGCACGGCATTTTGGGCAATTTTTGGTACTCGCGCGCCGAAAAAAAGGACATTTATTGCACCGCTGACGAGGACGCGAAAAATGTGGGCGGCACCGAAAAGGCCGGTAAAATGTCGCCCCGCCGCCTCCGTTGTGCGAACATTTCGGACGAACTGCGGCTGTTTTCCAACAAAAAAAGCAAGGTCGTCGGCATCGCTTTGAAAGACCGGGGCGCGATTTTGCCCGCAGGGCATTTACCGAACGCCGCCTTTTGGTTCGACCAAAAAACGGCCGGTTGGATGACCTCCGATTGGTACATGGACAAACTCCCGGGATGGGTCGTTGATTTCAACAAGCTCGACCGGCCGACGAAATTGATGAAAAACGGCTGGTCGCCGCTGCCCGAAACCCTCCGCGAAGGCCGCTCGGCTGCCGACGAAAACAGCTATGAAATGCTTTATGAAGGTGAAATAAAATCCATTTTCCCGCACGATTTGGCGAAAATCGCCCAAAAAGACGGCACGGGCAAGACCCTGATGAACTCGCCTTTCGGCAACAACCTGACCGCCGAATTTGCGAAAGCGGCCATCGAAAACGAACAGCTCGGCGCAGATAAATGGCCCGACCTGCTGGCTTTGAGTTTTTCGTCGCCCGACATCATTGGGCATGGTTTCGGGCCGCAGAGCCTCGAAATCGAGGATGTTTATTTGCGGCTCGACCGCATTTTGGCCGATTTTTTTTCCTATTTGGATGAAAAAGTCGGCAAGGACCAATGGCTCGTCTTCCTTTCGGCCGATCACGGCGCAGCTGAAAACGGCAATTATTTGTTCGACAACAAGATCACGACCGCCGGATTTTGGGAGGAAAGCTACCAGCCGGGCGATTCGACGAGCCGCCGCCTTTTTTTATTGGACACGCTCAACCAACATATTTTCAAAAAATTTGAGGAAAAAGAGCTGATCGAAGGCTCAACGGACGGGCATATTTTTTTCACGGAAAACGCGAAAAAATTGGCCAATTTTCCCCAAATCGAATCAAGTTCGATTGATTTCATGGAAAAATTGGACGGCATCCAGCAGGTTTTGACGGCCCGGCAATTGCGCGAAAACAAGTTTTCCGAAAGGCCCCTCTCGCTTTTTCAGCGTGGTTACATGCCCGGCGAATCGGGCGACCTAGTGGTCGTTTTTGACCCCGGCATGGTCGATTATGGGGAACGTGGCACGACGCACGGATCGCCGTGGGTCTATGATACGCGGGTCCCGTGCCTATTTTATGGCTGGAAAATCGGGCCCGGGACGCATTCGGGCCACGTCGATATCACGGACATCGCGCCGACGGTTTCTATCATGCTCAATATCCCGTTCCCGGCCTGCACGACGGGCGAACCGATCGAGGCCGTTTTGTCAGAAATGAAAAAGTGAACTTTTTGCGAAAGCAAAGGCAGGTTGGCCCATTTTGGGGGAGACCGCCTTTTTTTTGCCGGGAATTGTCTGAACTTTGATTTTGTGTGATTTTTTTGATGGCCATGATTATGGCCGAAGAATGCAATCACAAATCATGGCAATCAAAAAAATCACACAAAATCACAGTTCAGACCAACCTCACGATCGTCAAAATATTAAAAAAAATGAAGTCAAGCAAACTTTTCGCGACCCTTTTGATGGCCCTTTTGGCGGCCCCGGTTTTCGCACAGAACGAGACCAAACTGAACGGCACAGACCTCGTTGGCGCATGGCAACTGCTCTCGATCACCGAGCGATGCCCCAAAAATGACAGCATCTCGCACCCCACGTTTCCGCTGACGGTCGTCAAATTTTACAAAAACATGCAGATGGAATGCAGCAACCCGCGCGACCCGTTTTTCGGCAGCTACCACAAATGGAATATCGCGGACAACGGCACGACGCTCGCAATGATGCTCAACCTCGCGGAGGGGACCTCTTTTCAGCCGGCCATCAATGCGGACGGCGATATTTTGTTCGAATCGAACAGCTACTCGGAGTATTGCGGGATGTCGCCGCTCACCTATATATATCGCCGCGCCGATAAAATCGAAAAGCCTGCCGAACCCGCCGCGCCCGCATTCGTGCCAGACCCGAACGACCCCATTTTTGCGGAAAGCGAGGTCGATACGCTGCCCGTTTTTGGCCGGGGCGAGTCATCGTTGATCCGTTTTTTGGGGATGAACATCCGATACCCTGCTGCGGCCCGCGAAGGGGGGATCCAGGGCAAGGCCGTCGTCGAATTTATCGTAGAAAAGGACGGCAGCCTCTCCAATTTCAAGTTGTTGGAAACCGTGGGCGGCGGATGCGGAGAAGAGGCACTGCGCGTCCTGAAAATGATGCCGAAATGGATCGTCGGCAGGAAAGGCGGCCAACCCGTCCGGGTTCGCAAAACGATGCCCGTGGTGTTTAAACTTGAGTGATTTTTGAACTTTTCCCCTGAAAATCCTTTTTGAAAGCTGCCCGATTTTTGGCGGAAAATATTCTGATCCCTGTTTTGAAATGAACAAAAAGTACGCGCTCGCTGTCCAAAACCTGTTTTTTGACAAAAAATATCTGTTGGCCGTTTTGCCATTTTTGTTGTTTTATTTTTTTGAAACTAAACAAGCCGCCGCACAATCCCCGGCCAAACCGACCTCCTCCGACATTTTGCAGTCGATAAAAAAACTCCAGGTGCTCGGCTCAGTCTGCTTCGTGGCGGCCCACCCGGACGACGAAAACACGCGCCTGATCAGCTATCTGGGCAACGATCGGCTTTTTGATGTGACCTATCTTTCGCTCACGCGCGG
>JANOQP010000791.1:0-1781 GCA_031414895.1 Saprospirales bacterium | reverse complement strand
GATTGCGGTTTGTTTTGTTTCAAAAAATCACCCATCCGTCACGCACCCATCCGCCGCCGTCGAAACCGATTTTGCATATTTATAAAGCACCCCGTTCGTCACCGAAAGCGGCGGCTGTTGCCACGCGGCGCGGCGGGTTTCAATCTCTTTTTCGCTGATTTTCAATGAAACCTGCCGCGAAACGGCATCGATTTCAATCAAATCGCCGTCGCGGACGAGCGCAATCAGCCCCCCGTCAAAAGCCTCGGGCGTGATATGCCCGACGACAAAACCGTGCGTCCCGCCCGAAAACCGCCCGTCGGTGATCAGCGCGACCGATTTGCCGAGGCCCGCGCCGATAATGGCCGACGTGGGCTTCAACATTTCGGGCATCCCCGGTGCGCCGCGCGGGCCGATGTACCGGATGACGACGACCTGCCCGGCCTCGACCGAGCCGTTTTGGATGCCCGCGATGACCGCTTTTTCGCCGTCAAAAACGCGGGCCGGGCCGCTGAACCGCTCGCCTTCTTTCCCCGAAATCTTGGCGACCGAGCCGAACGGGGCGAGGTTTCCGTACAAAATCTGCAAATGCCCGGTCGCTTTCACGGGCCTTTCGAGCGGCCAGATTATTTTTTGCAGATCAAAATCGAGGTCGGGCACGGCGGCCAGATTTTCGGCAATCGTCCGCCCGGTCACGGTCAAACAGTCGCCGTGCAGGAAGCCGTTTTTCCATAAAAATTTCATCACGGCTGGCACGCCGCCGATCTTGTGGAGGTCTTCCATCAAAAATTGGCCGCTCGGTTTGAGGTCGGCGAGGACGGGCGTGCGGTCGCTGATTTGTTGGAAATCGTCCTGCGAAAGGGCCACGCCGACCGATTTTGCCATCGCAATGAGGTGCAAAACCGCGTTTGTCGAGCCGCCGAGCGCGACGGTGACCGTGATTGCATTTTCAAAAGCCCGCCGCGTCATGATGTCGCGCGGCTTGATGTCGAGTTCCAAAAGATGGTGGATGGCTGCGGCGGCTTCCACAAGCTCGGCTTTTTTCTCCTCGCTCAAAGCCGGGTTCGACGACGAAAACGGCAGGCTCATGCCCAAAGCCTCGATTGCCGAGGCCATCGTATTGGCCGTGTACATCCCGCCGCAAGCCCCCGGCCCGGGGCAGGAATGCCGCACGATGCCCTGAAAATCGGCCTCGTCGAGCTGCCCGGCAATCTTTTGGCCGAGCGCCTCGAACGCCGAAACGATGTTCAAATCCGCGCCTTTCCAGCGTCCGGGCGCAATCGTTCCGCCATAGACCATGATGGCCGGGCGGTTCAACCGGCCCATCGCGATGAGCGCGCCGGGCATATTTTTATCGCAACCCGGCACGGCGAGGAGACCGTCGTAATACTGCGCCCCGCAAACCGTCTCGATGCTGTCGGCGATCAAATCGCGGCTGACGAGGCTGAACCGCATCCCGTCGGTGCCCATCGACATCCCGTCGCTCACGCCAATCGTGTTGAAAATCAGGCCGACGAGGCCGTTCGCCCAGACCGCCGTTTTGAGGTCGGCGGCGAGGGCGTTGAGGTGCATGTTGCAGGTGTTGCCGTCGTAGCCCATGCTCACGATGCCGACCTGGGCTTTCGAGAGGTCGTTTTCCGTCAGGCCGATGCCGTAAAACATGGCCTGTGCGGCTGGCTGGGTGGGGTCTTGGGTGAGGGTGCGGCTGTATTTATTCATATTTTTATCAATAACGGGCGACCACAATAATGGGCGACCACAATAATGGGCGACCACAATAATGGGCGACCACAATAATGGGC
>JANOQP010000790.1:0-6477 GCA_031414895.1 Saprospirales bacterium | reverse complement strand
CAATTTTTCCTCTTTCGAGACCAGCCGTTCGCGCACCATTTTGATTTTCGCTGTACGGATTTGCGCTTCAAGTTGCCCCGCGCTTGCGGCGATGCGGCGTTCCTCGTATTTCAAATCCTCGGCATCGCGATCAACCGATTGCTGCATTTTTTTGATGGCATCCACCAGCCCGGTGAGGCGGCGTTCGTGGCGGTCGGCGACCGAGCCTTCGTTTGCGCCGGGGCCAAAACGGCGTTCTTTGGCTGCTTTAAAAGCCGCGTCGAGGCGGTTCCAAATGAGGTCACCGTCCTCGCGGGTCATTTTTGACTGGCGATATTTGCTTTGCAAAGCCTTCAAATCATCGAAAACGGACGAAAAACGCCCGCCGCCCGATTGAATTTTGGATTCAACGGCATCGAGCGCATTGGTCAGTTCGGACAAAACCTGTCCGCTCGACTCCTTATATACGACATCGGCTTTTGCACGAAGCCCTTTCAGTTCCTCAAAAAGTTCGTTGATGCCGTCGCGCAATTGGTCGCTGTGCTCACGGAAAAGGTTGCGGTCTTTGACCTGCTCGCTCACTTTGTCCCAAAAAGTCTTCACGCCGTCCCACATTTTCTTGTCGTAGCTCGACATGGCGTTCACTTTTTCGCGGAGCTCGGCCAATTCTGAATGATAGACCTGGCTCATTTTATGGCTCAAAACCACAAAATGCCACTCCGATTGGGCGCGGTTGATGATGTCGCTGCGGTCAACTTTGAGGTCATCCGGCAGGAGCGATTCGGTCACGGCGAGATCGCGGACGGTGGTCGCCACACCTTCGGGGAAGGCAACTTCGGCACCGCTGCGCCAGTTTTCCATCATGGATTTTGTGAAATCATCCGTTGCCACGCTTTCGGGGAAAGTATGGAGGTTCACTTTGTTGGCTTCCGGTTTGAGTTCCAGTGCGATAAGGACGCGCTCGTCCTGTTCGTTTTTGCCCCAGATTACGATTCTGTTTTTCATGTCGAACTAATAGTTTACGGTAGACGGCTGACGGCGAACGGCTGACGGCAAAAAGCAGTGGTGTGAAACCTTCTGCCGTTCGCCGTTCGCCGTTTGCCGTTTTGACGGGTTAAAAGTCTTATTTTATTTTACAAAAAATCAAAAAAAGGCATCAATTCAGCTGCTTTATCCTTTGATTCTCTTTGAAATCAGGTTGTTTGCGACCAAATACTCGGCGATTTGGACGGCATTGGTGGCCGCGCCCTTCCGCAAATTGTCGCTCACGACCCACATATTGAGCGTGCAATCTTGGCTTTCGTCGCGCCGGATGCGGCCAACGAAGACCTCATCTTTGTCGTGCGCCATCAACGGCATCGGGTATTCGGCCTTCGCCGGATTGTCCACGACGACCACACCCGGAGATTTTTCGAGGATCTCGCGGACTTCTTTCAGGTCAAAATCGGTCGCAAACTCGACGTTCACCGCCTCCGAATGACCACCAATGACCGGCACGCGCACGGTCGTCGCGGTCAATCGGATGGATTGGTCGCCCATGATCTTGCGGGTTTCGTGGACCATTTTCATCTCCTCTTTTGTGTAGCCGTTGTCCAAAAAAACATCAATGTGCGGCAGCAAATTCATGTCAATTTGGTGCGGATAGGCACGTTCGACGGGCTTGTTTTTGCGCTCGCCCATCATCTGTTCGACTGCTTTTACGCCTGTCCCGGTGACCGATTGGTAAGTTGAAACGACGACGCGGAGGATTTTGTAGCGGTCGTGCAGCGGTTTGAGCGCGACGACCATTTGGATGGTCGAGCAATTTGGGTTGGCGATGATCTTGTCGTGCTTCGTCAAAGTTGCGGCGTTCACTTCGGGGACGATGAGCTTTTTCGTCGGGTCCATCCGCCAGGCCGATGAATTGTCGATAACGACCGTCCCGACCTCCGCAAAACGCGGCGCGAAAGCCGTCGAGATTGAGCCGCCCGCCGAAAAAATGGCGATGTCGGGCCGCTTCGCAATCGCATCCTCCATCGAGATGACGCGATAATTTTTGCCGTTGAATTTCACTTTTTTGCCCACCGACCGCTCCGAGGCGACGGGAAAAAGGCGCGTCACGGGGAAATTCCGCTCCGCCAAAACTTGCAACATTTTTGTGCCGACCAGACCGGTCGCGCCGACAACTGCGATGTTCATTTTTTTTGAAATAAGGTTTTAGAAATCCTGAATTGGGGCGCAAAAATAGACGGTTGGATGTGTGGCGGTTCACTTTATCGAAAAATATTGAGGGCCGCTCAAAAATAAAAAAGCCCAACCCGCCCCGATTTCTCGGAGCGGATTGGGCTTTTTTAAAAAAAATGAGACCGAGGTCAACCCTTTCCTTTCGGTGTTGTCGGCGGGACGGGTGTCAATGGGGGCACGGGGACAGAACCGCCCGTCCCGTTGATTTGCTCGAAAAACGACTTGATGTTCGCGTTGTTCGGGTCAATGGCGAGGACCTTGTTCGCCCATTCGGTCGCGACCGGGATATTGTCCTTCACCGAATAGTAAAAGACCATTTCATTGTAGATTTCGATGAAGTCTTTTTTGTACTTCTCGACATCCTTCGGGTCGGTATAGGCAGAAATGACGGCCAACCATTTGTCATAATGCGGCTTGCTCACGCCATAAGTAGCGGAAAGCGAGGCATCGGTGATGACATCCGGCTCGAAAAACTTCTTCTGCAAACGCGCCCGTGATTTCCAGCCCGTCGAAGCGGTCGGGCTCATCATGGCGACTTTCGCATAGAGCGTATCGGCTTGGACGTAGTTTTTGATCTTTTCGTTGCCCAAAGCGAGGTAATAATAGTCCTCGGCAGTCACCGAAACGCCCTCGTCGCCCCGCGCCACGGCAGCGTTCAAAGAGTCAAGGTTGATGGTGAAATATTTCAGGGCATCATCATAACGCTTCAATTTGGTGTTGCCGGCTAGCTTCCCGGCTGGCTTGTAGAGTGACCATTTTTTGCCGTCCATCGTGATTGCCTTCTCATAATTGAGGAGCGCGACGGAATCTTGGCCCTTTTTTTCGAGCAATTTTGCATAAAACTCATAGTCGTCAGCGATGATTTCCGTCGGTTTGACCTTCGCAAAATAATCGGTCATGATGTTCATGCCCTTTTCATAATCGCCCGTTTCGTAGGCCGCGTAGCCGAGCAAACGACGGAGATAGTTGCGCGAACCGTCCATTTTGATCACCTCATCGACATAGCCGACGAGTTTTTCGTAGTCCTTGTTCAAAAACAGGATGTTCGCGTATTGCATCCGGTCCTCGATCGACACATCGTCGACCTCGCCCCGGCTGGCAAAGACGAAACCGTCGTAGGCCTTTTTCGCGGAGGTAATTTTGTTCGTCCGATAATAATGGTCGCCCAAACTGCGCGATGCGGGCGTGAAATTCGGGTTGGCCGCAATCGCTTTTTTCATGAATTCCTCGAATTTCCCGAAATTCCGCGACTGATAATAGACCTGCCCGATGCGATAGATCGGCACCGCGTTCGACTTGTCGAGGTCGCTGGCGAACTCGTAAGAAGTCACCGACTTGCCACCTTCGAGCAACTCTTTGTTCACCCAGCCGAGGCTCATCAAGGTCGCGTAATCCTTCGTGTTCGAGGTATTTGCGGCTTCAAGCATCTCGGCGGCGCGCTTGTAGTTTTTGGTCTTCCCAAAAAAGTAAGATTCGCCGGCCTGACGGAGCAAATTGGTGTTCTTGTTCTTCGCGGCCTTGATGGACCTGTTGATCAATTTCACGGATTCCTCCGATTTGCCGTTCAAAAGCGCGATGCGGGCGTTGGCAACATCCACCAATTTATCCTCCGCGTTGATGGTCGCGGCCTTCGTGAACGCGGCGAGTGCCTTGTCGGGTTTGCCCTGCGCGAGGTACAAATTGCCGAGCTGGAGCTGGGCATTGATATCGGTCGGCGCGGCCTTCACGACGGATTCATAGATCGTGGTCGCCTTGTCAACCATGCCGATTTGAAAAGCGGCATCTGCATCGGCCGCAGTTTGCGCGGCAAGGTTTTGGGCAAAAAAGGCAACCAAAAACGCAAAGGCGGCTACTTTTTTCAGGATTTTCATGTTCAAAAAATTTACTTGATGGTGTTGTAAAATATTCAATTTCAGGTTCAAAGGAATGAAAACTTCCATTTTCCCGCTGATGTTTCATTTAAGACGAAAGATTCCGGTTTGATTATCACCTTTTGGGGAAAAGAATTAAAATTTAACGGAGCGGTGACAAACCCCCCTTTCAAAATCACTCTTTTTTGACCTCGATCAACCGCAACGGCGCGTTCGCTGGCAAAAGCCCGCTTTTCAAAATGATCAACTGCCCCCGCTGGCTGGCGATAAATGCCGAAATTCCGGTGCCGAGGCCGCGCGCCCGGCCCTGCGCATTTATGCAATAAACACTGCGCCGAAACGGGTAATTGCCCCGCGCCAAATAGGCCTGATAAGGTTGGTAGCCTTCCTGCCCCGCGCCGCGCGAAATCTCCGCGAGCCGGATGTTTTTCCTGAAATTCTGCACGCCCGTGTCGTCGGTATCGCTGATCCAGTTGAGGCCGATGATGCCGATCGCGCCTTTATTTTCAGAGACATATTTAATGACTTCCGGGTTGTTTTTGACCGCAAAAACCTGCGGGGCAAGTTCCGCGCCGCGCAAGATGCTGTCCTTTGCGTAGCGGACGATGCCCGAATTTGGGTTGTCAAAACAAATCTGGATGCTGCCGAGGGTCGATTTTGAGTTGATTTGGCCCCATTTTGTGGTCTTGCCGGAGAGGATGTCCTTCACCTGTTCGACTGTCAAAAGTGTATCGCGGTTTGCCGGATTGATTATCACGGCGAGCGCATCCCAGGCCAATTTTGTCCATTTTGGAGTAAATCCCCGCGACTGGAAATATTTTTCCTCCTCTTCGTTCAACCGTCGCGACAAAATGGCCACTTCGAGCGAATCGTCGAGGAGCATCTTGACGGCGATGTTTTCGGGGACATATTTTGCATCAATTTTCGCCTGCCCATAAATGCTGTCGAAAACATCCAGCTCGGCCTCGATGACCGGGCGATAACCTTCATCGACCGCCATCGAGATGCGTCCGGAGGTCGGCGTGTCCGTTTCCGTCGTGTTCGATGCTGTGTCGCCGCAGCCAAAAACAGCGGCGACTGCATTGAAAAGAAGGATGAAATTCAGCTTTTTCATAAAAAAAAATGGGGGTTTGCGCAAGCTCAAAAATGCAGGGCGGGCCGCCCTTTTTGACTTTTGCCCTTTGACTTTTGCCTTGACTACCAATGTTCGGCATAGGCCCGCCAGCCGCGATAAATGCCATAAACGATGGCCAAACCGCCAAAAAGATAGCGAATTTGGAGGTAAAGCCCCTCGTTCATCGTTTTTTCAAAGAAGATAAAATACACGCCCACGCAGAGATAAACGACGGCCATCAAGACCTTCACCCATCGGACGGGGTTGTTGACAGAATCGCCGCGCCGGATGCGCTCGGAGGTTGGTTCTTCCATTTTTATGGTTGTTTTTTTGTTGAAAATCAGGTTGGAGGTGCGAAGATAAAAAGCTCGTGTCCTTTTTACTCTAACTCAAAAAGAATGGGCAAATTCATCCGGACGCGCACGGAGTTGCCGTTTTGGTTGCCGGGTTTCCAGCGCGGCATCGTCTTCGCGACGCGCGCGGCTTCTTGTCCGAGGCCGCAACCGGGGTCTTTCACGATTTGGATGTCGGACATCTCGCCCGATTTTTCGACGATAAAGGACACGAAAACCCGCCCGTGGCAACCGGTTTCCCGAGCCAAATTTGGGTACTTCGTGTTTTCGGCGAGGAATTTCAGCAAGGCCGCATCGCCGCCGGGGAACTGGGGCATATTTTCAACAAAGATCACTGGGGCTTCGGGCGGCGCGGATTTCACGATGTCCACCTTTTTTCTATCGCCAAGATCAATCGGTTCATCAACTGGAAATTCAGTGCCGCGGGGGTCGCCCACCGTAGTTTTTTTGCCGATTTCGGGGGCAATCGGTTGGCCGAGGTCGAGCAGGTCAGGCTCGGTCTTCACCTGTTCGTTCGGCAAAACAATCGGCGGCACATACCGGACGATCGGCCGCGAAACGGGCGGCGGGGCGATTTCGACGGGCGGCGGAACGGTTGGCTTTTCGAAATCGGGCGGCGTTTCAAAAATCACATCCCGTTTCATGGAAAATCGGGTGTCCGGACGGTTCGCGGCGGCCAGCAAAAAGGGGATCGCAAACGCCGCGACCAACCCGCCAACGGTCAAAATAAGCGCGTTGCGCATGGCGGTCGGGTAATTTCTACGGAGCAAATAAGCCCCATAATTTTTGTTCCGATGCTCGAAAACGATGTCGAGGAGGTCTTTTTCTGCATTTTGACGGATGTTCATTATCCTACATTTTATTGTTTAAAAAAATATTTCGACAGCAGTTTGATTTGGCCAATTTCAAATTGCTCAAAATATATTGATGAACGAAA
>JANOQP010000789.1:0-11120 GCA_031414895.1 Saprospirales bacterium | reverse complement strand
GGTGCATTGGAATGATGACATCGACTCAACCGACCGCAACAACCTCGTCGCCGGGGCCTACGCCGTCACGGTGACCGACGACCTCGGTTGTGAAGTCTCGATGGGCGTGAAAGTGGGTGAGCTTTGCAAGGACCCTGAGCTGCCCGACACGTTCACCCCGAACGGTGACGGCGTGAACGACACTTGGGAAATTCCCGACCTCGACCGTTTCCCGAAGCACGAGGTGCGGATCTTCAACCGATGGGGCAACATCATCTTTTCCGCCGACGGCAATTTTGTGGCATGGGCCGGCACCAATTCCAACGGCAAGGAACTTCCCTCCGCGGCCTATTTTTATGTGATAAAATTGAACGACCCGACGGGCATCGTCTGGGAGGGTTCGATCACGATCATCAGATAATTTTTTATGAAAAATAGATACCTATTAATAACAGCCGGCCTGATTTTGTCCCGGATGGCGGAGGCCCAACAATATCCGCTCTTCACCAATTATGTCATCAACACGCTCGGTTTCAACCCGGCGGTGGCGAGTTTGGAGCCCGGTTTTGAGGGGAAAATGACCTACCGTTCGCAATGGACGGGAATCAGCCGTGCACCCACGACACAGATTTTTTCGGCAACCTATCGGCCCGAAAAGGTCAAGCTCGGTTTTGGCGGCTATTTTTTCAACGACGGCAGCGGGCGTTTGAAGCGGACCGGCGGGGTCGGTGTTTTGAGCTATACCCAAAATTTGTCGGCAATGACCTCGGTGTCGCTCGGCGCATCGGTCGGTTATTTTGGCACGACGCTCAACGAAAACGCGAAGGCCATCGACCCGAACGACCCGCTTTTTCCTGTGGCAAAAGAAGGCGTGAACGCGCCCGATGTCAATGTCGGGCTATATTTTAGGACGCACGGGCTGTTCTTGGGCGTTTCCGCGCCGCAATTTTTGCAGAAACAATTGGACTTTTCGCAAACGCCCGACGGCTCGACGACGGAATACAGCCGTCATATTTATGCCATGGCTGGATACCGGCTTTTTTTTGGGAAAATGTACATTGAGCCGTCCATTATGTTCAAACAGGTCAAAAACGCACCGATTCAATGGGATGGGGCTGTTAAATTTGGCACCGGCACCCCGCTTTGGATCGGTCTCGCTTACCGTGAAAGGTCTGCAGCAACCGCGATGGCCGGGCTTGATTTGAAACGGAATATTTTTCTCGCTTATGCCTACGACCTCGGCGCGAACGGCCTCGGCAAGGCCACAAAGGGCAGCCACGAGGTCACTGTCGGGATGCGGCTCGGCCGCCAAAAAGACTCCGACGGCGACGGCATTCCTGATAAAGATGACAAATGCCCCGACCAGCCTGGCGCAAAAACAAAGGACGGCTGCCCGGACGACGATAAAAAAGAGGAAAAGTGCAAAGACCAGGATAAGGACGGCATTTGCGACAGCGAGGACGAATGCCCTTCCGTCCCCGGCCCGAAGGACAACAAAGGCTGCCCGACCGACGACCGGGACAGGGACGGCGTAAAGGATGCCGATGACAAGTGCCCGGACATCCCCGGCACCCGTCAAAACAAGGGCTGCCCGCTGGCCGACCGCGACAACGACGGTATCCGCGACGACCTCGACAAATGCCCCGACGAGCCGGGGCCGGTCAGCAACCAGGGCTGCCCGCTCGGAAAGGGGGATGCCGACGGCGACGGCGTACCGGACGATGAGGACGAATGCCCGAACACGCCCGGCTCGAAGGACCGAAACGGTTGCCCCAGCGTGACCCCGGCGGAAATGGACGCGCTCAACCTTGCGATCACAAACCTCTATTTTACGACCGACAAATGGATCATCGACCCGACCTCGAAGCCGCACCTCGACCGTTTGGCGAAGGTGATGCTCGAACGCCGCGACTGGAAGGTGCGCGTCGCCGGGTTCGCCGATGCGCGCGGGACGGACGAGCACAATCTCACGCTCTCAAAAAACCGCGCCGAGGCTTCGATGTACTATTTGATGTCAAAAGGGGTGAAACGCGAACAGCTCGTCGTCGAATATTACGGCGAAAAAAACCCGATCTCCCACAACACCGACGAGAACGGCTGGAAGCTCAACCGCCGCGTGGAGATGGAGTTTATCTTCAATTGAAGGGCAGGGGCCAGGTCAAAATTTTAGGAAAAAAAAAGGCGCAATTGGGCATGAATGTCCAGTTGCGCCTTTTTATATCGGGAAAAACGTTGCCCCAAACCGGTTCAATTGATGGTGTACTCGACCTCAAATTTCGTGTTCAAAAGTTTGGAGATCGGGCAATTGTTGACCGCCTCGGTCACGCATTCGCGGAATATTTCCGAGGTGATCTCCGGCACTTTCGCCGTCAAAACGAGCTTCGATTGGGTGATCTCGCCATTGTCGAGCGAAATGGTGCAGGCGGTTTCGAGCGAATCGGGCGTGAAGCCCGCGCCGCCGAGGACGAACGAAAGTTTCATGCAAAAACAGCCCGCGTGTGCCGCCGCGATCAGTTCCTCTGGGTTCGTTCCGATGCCTTCCTCAAAACGGGTCGTGTACGAATATTGGGCTTTCGCCAAAACACCGCTTTGGGTGGTCAGGTTGCCGGTGCCTTCCTTGCCGGAGCCGTTCCAGACGGCGGTCGCTTTTCTGTTGATTGCCATGTTTTTTTTTATTGATGATGGGTGAAAATTATCGTCCAACGAAGACCACTTGATGGTCCTCCAAGAGCGGCAGCCGCCTGAATTTGCGGAAAAGTTGCGCCGTCGCCAGCACGTCCTTTTCACAATAGACGGCGATGCGGTCGAGTTCGCGGTTTTCCCAATAGGTGGTCGCGACCATGCTGCCGTCGATATCGTCCTTCGGCGAGGGGATGTCGAAGATGGCGGTCAGCAGTTTGAGGCTTGTGTAGTTTTTGTAGTCGCCGAATTTCCAGAGTTCGAGGGTGTCGATGAGGTGTTTGAGCTCCCATGGTTTTTTGCCGGTGATCTCGAGGAGTTTTGGGAAGGGCATCTGGTTGATGAGCATCCGGCGGCAGATGTAAGGCACGTCGAACTCCTTTATATTATGGCCGCAGAGCGCGAATTTTTCGGGCTGGTTGAACCGTTTTTCGAGCAATTGGGCAAATTCGTCCAATAATATGGCCTCGTTGTCGTGCGCAAATGATTTGAGGCGGAAGACCGGGTCGCCGCCGCCCGCGGGCTTGGTCAGCATCCCAACGGAAATGCAGACGATCTTGCCGAACTCGGCATAGATGCCCGAGCGTTCCTGCCAGCCCTCGGCGAGGTGCTCCGGCATGATCTCGAGGTAAGGGGTCTTCGTCAGTTGACCATATTTGATTGCCCAGAGTTCTTGCCGCCGCTCGTCAAGTTCGTCAAAATCCCAGACCTGTGGGACGGTCTCGATGTCGAGAAAAAGGATGTTGGAGAGTTCGAAATGTTCGCCCATTATGTGCAGTTTTTGGGCGAAATTAGAAAATTTTTGGGTTCTGCATTCGCCTATGGACATGGCAAAACAGGCTGGTTTGGCCTTTTGTTTTCAATTATCAAAAAAAAATATTTGCGGCATAACTGATTGACTATCAATGTCCACAATAGCTTTGCGGCACACGAATTGTCAAACACCGGACAATAAACCAAATCCGGTTCCGGTTATTGCACCGTAAATTCAGTACAACATTTCACTTAAAATTTTCAAAACAGTATGAATCAAGTTCCGAATCCGAGTTCGCCTTATGGCAACCCGAACGAAAACAAGGACTCCAAAAAAAACCTCCTCACCATCGCCGGCATCGCCATCGCCCTCCTGCTTGGCACCAACATTTTCCTTTTGGTCAACAAGAACAAAGTTTCTAACCAATTGGAACAGACGGCAACCGAGCTTGACACCAAAGAAAGCCTTTTGAAGGACGTTCAAAAGCAGTACGACGACGCAATTGCCCAGCTCGACCTCTCGAAATCCTCGAACACCGAACTCAACGCAATTGTCGAGCAGCAAAAAGTGGAGCTTACAGAGCAAAAATCGCGCATCGAAAAGCTCGCTGGCGACAGCCGCAAGCTCGCTTCCGCCCGCGAAGAACTGGGTCGGATGCGTGGCCAAGTGGACGGTTATTTGGAGAAAATCAAACAACTTACCAACGACAAAGAGGCCCTTACCGCAGCGAACACGCTCCTCGGACAAGAGAAACAAAAACTCTCCGCCGACCTGACGACAAAAACTGCCGAGGCTTCCGACCTTTCGACAGCAAAGGCCGCCCTCGTCAGCGAAAAGGAACAACTCACGACCGAGAACACTTTCCTGGCTAAAAAAGTGGACATCGCCTCTGTCATCAAAGTGCAGAACATCACCACCTCGACCGCCAAAGTGACCGATTCCGGGAAAGAGAAAAAACGCAAAAAGGCCAAGAACGTCGACCGCATCAAGATTTGTTTCGATGCAACGGCCAACCGCGTTGCAGAGTCCGGCACCGAGAAGTTCTACGTCAAAGTGCTTGACCCGACCGGCACCGTCCTCGCCATCGAATCGCTCGGTTCGGGTGTTGAGACCGACAAGGACAACCAAAGCGAGTTCCGTTACACGACGGTCGCCGAGGTCGATTATGCCAACAAAGAACAGAACGTCTGCGCCATGTGGCAGCCCGGCCAAGATTTCACCAAAGGGGCCTACAAGATCGAGGTCTATAATAAAGGCTACCTCTGCGGCTCCAGCGAGTTCAAGATGAAGTAAGTTTTATTGGTGTGCTTTCAAAAAATAGCTGTCCGGGCGTTGTTCGGGCAGCTATTTTTTTTGGTGTCCCCATCCATGCTCAATAAGTGCGGCCGCGCCAAGGTGGAAACGGCAGGTTGCCCGCCCGTTTTTTGGGAATAAAAAAGCTGTGCCCCGTCGACGGTTTTTTACAAAACGACAAAGCACAGCAAACCCAAAGTTTCATCTACTTTGGCTGCGCGAAAAATTCAACCAAACCGCTCCTTATTTTATGCAAGATATCATCCTCGGCCTCGGCTGGCTCACGACGTTGGCCCTTTGTTTTTGGGCATGGAAAAACCGCAAGTCCATGACCGCATGGATCTTTATCGGGATGCTGGCTGGCGTGGTCGTCGGGCTTTCCTGCCCAAAATTTGCCGAAAACCTGGATGTTTTGTCCGCCGTTTTCCTCCGTTTGATAAAAACCGTGGTTGCGCCGCTGCTTTTTGGGACGCTCGTCATCGGTGTCGCTGGCCATTCAAACATGAAAGATGTCGGGCGGATGGGCTGGAAATCGCTCGTCTATTTCGAGATTGCGACCACGATCGCGCTGTTCATCGGTCTCGGCGCAATCAATTTCACAAAAGCGGGCGTCGGCGTGAAGCCAATTGATGCCATCGTGCAGCCCGTCGCGGTCGCCGCCGATTCGATTGCGTTCACCGTGAACCCGAAAACGGGCGAGACCGTCCAAACTTGGCAGGGCAAAAAACTCGCGCCCGCAAAACCGCTCCCCAAACAAAACTGGAAGGAGATTGTGCAGCACATCTTCCCCGAAAACGTCGCGAAAATGATCTACGAGGCCGCTGTTTTGCAGGTCGTCGTGTTCAGTTTGCTCTTCGGTTTCGGCCTCACGCGAGTGGACGAAAAGCACCGCGCCGTTATCATGCCGTGGATCGAATCGTTCACCGAGGTCATGTTCAAGTTCACCCATTTAATCATGTACCTCGCGCCGCTCGCCGTTTTCGGCGCGATGGCCTATGCCCTCTCAAAAATGGGGATCGATGCGCTCACGCCGATGTTGAAATTGATCGGGACGCTTTACGGCGCGTTGATCTTGTTCGTTTTGGTGGTTTTTGTGCCGGTCATGATCATTTGCCGAATCCCGATCGGAAAGTTTTTGAAGGCCGTCCGCGAACCGGCGACGCTCGCATTTGCAACCGCAAGCTCGGAAGCTGCCCTCCCAAAAGCACTAAAAGCGATGGAGGATTTCGGCGTGCCGCGAAAGATCGTGGCCTTCGTTTTGCCGACCGGCTATTCGTTCAACCTCGACGGCTCGACGCTCTATTTGGCCATCGCCTCGGTCTTCGTCGCGCAGGTCGCGGGCATCGACCTGCCGTGGACGACCCAAATTTTGATGATGCTCACCCTCATGCTCACCTCGAAGGGCGTGGCCGGGGTCGCGCGGGCCTCGCTGGTCATCTTGGCCGGAACGGTTGCGCAATTTAACCTGCCCGAATGGCCCATTTATTCGCTGATCCTCGGCGTCGATGCGGTGATGGACATGGCGCGGACGGGCGTGAACTTGGTCGGCAACTGCCTCGCGACCTGCGTGATCGCGCGTTGGGAAGGGGAGTTTGATGATGTGAAGGCGAACCTGTAATTAAATATAGGTAACTATTTAGCTGGTTGCGCGGTAGTCGCTCGTGAGGCACATAGAGGATTTCACATAGAAAACATAGCCATTTGCTTGCAATCAGCTATGTTTTCTATGTGAAATCCTCTATGTGACTATGTGGTAAATAGTTGATTGTGATTTATATTTTTTGACAAAAATGGCCCATCAAACCGGGTCCACATCAATCTCGATCCCCACGTTGCCAAAGCCGGATTCGCCCAAAAGCTCCTGTGTTTTTTGCAAAATGAGTTTTTTCGTGCTGGCCAAGACCGCGTTGTCGCGCTCCAATTTTATCAAAATATCCATCCGGTATTGCAGCCGGATCCGCGAAATGCCCGGCACGGCTGGCCCTTGCACCCGGTCGCCGAGCGATTTTTTGAGCCAAATCGTGAGCAATTTGGCGGCATCGAAACAGGTTTCCGGCTTTTTGTGCTTCACGACGAGCGAGATGACGCGCATGAACGGCGGGTAGCCAAATGCGTTCCGCTCGTTTATTTCCCGTAAAAAAAAGCCCTTCCAATCGCCTTTTACGACCTCCGCAAGCACCGGATGGCCGGGGTTCCAGGTTTGGATCAGGACGCGGCCCTGTTTGTTCTTGCGCCCTGCGCGGCCCGCCACTTGCGTCAAAAGTTGAAAGGCCCGCTCGTTCGCCCGGAAGTCCGGCCAGCCCATCAACTGGTCGGCGGCGATGACCCCGACGAGGCCGACGTTCTCAAAATCGAGGCCCTTGGTCACCATTTGCGTGCCGACGAGGATGTCCAAACGCTTTTCCTCGAAGTCGGAAATGAGCCGCGAAAGCGCAGTTTTGCCCGAAACAGTGTCATAATCCATCCGCGCGATGCGGGCTGCGGGGATCAACAATTTGAGGTCGTCCTCTATTTTTTCGGTGCCAAAACCGAGCATCCGCAGCTTTGCCGAGCCGCAAACGGGGCATTTTTTGGGCAATTCTTGCTGAAAACCGCAATAATGGCAGCGCAATTGACCGCTGTGCTGATGGTAGGTGAGCGAGACATCGCAGTTGCGGCACTGGCTTTTCCAATTGCACGCTTCGCAAGAAAGCATCGGCGCAAATCCCCGGCGGTTTTGGAACAAAATGGCCTGTTCGCCCGCCGAGATCGTCCGTTTGATGCTCTCCAAAAGCGGCCCGGAGAATGGGCCGTGCATGTCCTTTTTTTGCGCGGCCTCCTGCAAATTGACCAACTGGATCTCCGGCATTTTCAGCCCACCAAACCGCTCGTGCAGCGACACGAGGCCGTATTTTTTGTTGGCCGCATTGTGCCAAGCCTCAACCGAGGGCGTGGCCGTGCCGAGCAATGTTTTTGCGCCACAAATAGCGGCCATATAGATCGCCACATCGCGCCCCGAATAGCGCGGGTCGGGATCGTTTTGCTTAAAAGAAGTATCGTGTTCCTCATCAATAATAATGAGCTGCAAGTTTTCAAACGGCAAAAAAACGCCCGAGCGTGCCGCCAAAATGATCGGTTTGCCCGTCGCCGCCGCCCGCCAGACCTCGACGCGCTCGTTGTTGTTCACCTTTGAATGATAAACAACGATGTCTTGTCCAAAGACCAATTGCAGCCTGTTTATAATTTGCGTCGTCAATCCAATTTCGGGCAATAAATAAAGGACTTGCCCGCCCGATTCAATTGTTTTTCTGATCAACTCGATATAGACCCGCGTCTTTCCAGAGCCGGTATAACCGTGCAATAAAACTACATTTTTTTCACCAAATTCATAAAGGATCTCTGCGTAGGATTTTTGTTGAGCTGGGCTCATTTGGCTGCTTTGCGCGAGCTCTTCTTCCAATCCGGCTATGCGGCTTATTTCTTTTTCATAAATCTCTAAAACACCTTTTTTTACCAATGAATTTAGCGCAGCCGGACTGTCCACTTTGTCCATTATTTCTTGCCGCAAAACAGCTTCTTTTTGCCGGCCCAATTGAATGACGGACAATAAAACCTCTGTCTGTTTCTCTGCTTTTGCTATCTTTTCAAAGACTTCTTTTAACAAACTTGAATCTTGGACATACTTCTCTGTCAATCGCACACAGTTCACCACCTTTGGCCGGAACTTCTCCTGCATTTCTTCTTTATAAAACAGGACCCCTTTTTCCAATAAGGATTTTAACAGCGGATAGACTGTTTTCTTATTAAGGATAGCGCGGACATCATCAATAGTGATCTCTTTTTGGATCAATAGTGCCTCGCCAATAAGGTATTCGTCATCGGTTAGTTCGGAAAAATCCTCGCCATAAAGTTCATTGAGGACAAGCGTTGTTTCGCTCGAAAGTTTCAGGTGCGCGGGCAGGGCGGCTGCCATCACTTCGCCCAGCGTGCAGCAATAATAATCCGCGATCCAGGCCCAAAGTTTGAGCTGCGCCAGGGTGACAACCGGCGCATCGTCGAGGAGGCCGTTGATGCTTTTTACCCGTAAAATATCGTCCGGTTTCCGGTCGTGGAGCTGCGCAACGATGCCGGAATAGAGTTTGTTTTTTCCAAAATTGACCTCCGCCCGCATCCCGACCTGTATTTTTTCGGCCAGTTCCGGCGGGATTTGATAAGTGAAAGTCGGGCGCGGGAGGCGCGTGGGGAGGATGATCTCGGCGAATTGCATAGTTTATTGGTTGACGGCGGACGGTGTTTTCCGCCAATCCCAGCCGACGACATCCCAAGTTTCATCCAAAACATCATCGGAATATTCATGAAAAACCCGAAAACCGACCCGCTCGTGCGCCCGCAGCGAGCGCGGGTTTTTTTTGGATATCTCCGTCAGGCAAAACTCAAAATGCGGCGACCAAAGCGCTTGAAATTTCAAATAAAGCCCATCAAAAACGCCCTGCCCGCGAAATCCGTCGGCGACGCAAATCTGCCCCGTGAGCATCATGGGCTGCCCTTTGAGTTTTTTTTCGCAAAATTCGAGCGTCTCGAAATAGGCAAAAGTCCGGTCGAGGACCTCAAAATGGCCCCGGTCGGTCGAGCTTGCAGAGATCAAATATCCCGCAAGTTGGCCTTCATCCGACCATGCCACAACGTGCGGAAAGGCGTTGTTCATCGCCAAAAGCGGCTCTATTTCGTATTCAAAAGTGACGAAACCCTCGCTTTTGATGGTCGCTTCGTCGAGATTTTTGACCTGGTTTTTGCGCTGCAAACGGATGATCTCGGCGATGTCGTCGCGGGTTTTGGCGGTCGTGAAAGTGATTTCTTGCATAGTTCAGACAACCTACCCGATTTTGACAAATTTCCCCGAAACCCATTGCCCTTCGCCGATGCGTAGCCAACCGTTGGCCGCCGTCTCGAAAATGGTGACAATCGACCCGGTTTTGATGGTCGCGACTTTTGAATAGCTCACGTCCGGGCCTTTTCGCACGTTCAGTGCCTCCGCGGAAATGACCTTTCCTGTTTTCGGCGAAGCGATGATTTGGAGGAAATCGGATTTCACCCACCGCCCGTCGCCGATGCGGAACCACGAATCCTGTTTTTCCAAAAGTTCGACAATTGCGCCCGTCGGGAGTTCGGCGACCTTCGTGAAATTCGTCCCGGGGCCGCTGCGGACGTTCAAAAATTTCGAGATGACCTTGCCTTTTTGCTTTGCTGCCGTCGGCGCGGGCGCGGCGTTCGGGGCCGACATTTGAACGGCTTTGAGCGCATTAACCCGACCAAAACCGCGCAAAACCGAATGGCCGTTCGCGTCATAATCGCCCGCTGGGCCAATTTTGTCGGCCGATTTTTTGAAGATCTCCTTGATTTGCGCGATCGTCAAATTCGGGTTCGCCGAGAGCATCAGCGCACAAATCCCTGCCGTCAGTGGGGCCGCGCTCGATGTGCCGCCGAAACCGGACGTATATTTATGGACGACCGTCGAGCCGTCCCAACCCGCCGCCGCCGTCGTGATGCCGACACCCGGATCGCCGTTCGTGGGCGCGGATACCCAGGCGTTTTTTCCATAAAAAGAATAATCGCTCCGTTCGTCGAGGCTGTTGGAGGCAACGACGCAAATACCGCTGGGGTGGGCCGCAAAATCGGAGATCTCGCGGGGCTGATAATTGGTGTTTGGGTTGGCATTTCCAGCGGCAAAAAACATTGGGATACCGCGCCCGCCGCGCCCCTCCGTGGCCACTTTTTTCAAAAAATTGGATACCTGCGTGCTCAACGGGACGGGCGATGGAAATCCGAGCGAACAGGAAATAATGTCCACATTGTTGTTCAAACAATGCTGAAATGCACGGATTATGGCCGTATCGCTCAAAATATCGAGCTTGATCGGCGTGAACTGGCATTTGGGCGCGGCCCCAAATACGCCCTGTTCGTCGATGGTCCCGACGGCAACAGCGGCGCAGCTCGTGCCGTGCGAAGTGACGTTCGCCTCGCCATCTTTGGTGAAATAAACGGGCGAAACATCGGTCGAATTCTCGCCAGCGTTGAACGGCAGCCGCGTTTTCGAGCCATCGCCGACGAGCGCGGGATGGTCGATGTCGAAGCCGGTGTCGATCACGGCGACACGGACGCGGTCCGATCCAAAATCTTGGAGGTATTGCCACGCATCATGGACGCGGGCATCGGCCCCTTTTTTGAAATGGTTCTTGCCGAAAACGGCATTGTCGATATCGATGATCGGGATCTGGTCGCCCGTGTTTTTATGGTGCCATTGCGACTTGAAAAAATGACCGATCGGCAGCAAAAACTCGTTCGTCACCGGAAATGTGGCGAACTCCGGCTCGGCCACCAGCACAACTTTTTCCTTTTGCAACGCGATGCAAACCTTCACCGGGTTGGGCGAGCCGGG
>JANOQP010000788.1:0-2737 GCA_031414895.1 Saprospirales bacterium | reverse complement strand
CCCTGCCCGACCATACCATGGTGGCTGCACTCGGAATTGTCGCAATATTGATGGGCTTTGAAGTAGTCAAACTCTGCTTTTGTCAGTGCCATGCTTTTTTGGCCACAAGGTACTATGCCCATGAATTATTCGCGTAGTATCCAAATTGGCGATTTCGTCAAAAGCATTGATTTGCGCGACCATCTTGAAATTTTTTATAAATGTAATTGCAGTTATTGGTTTTGCAACCGCACGCGATTGCTCCGAGCTGTAGAAATTGGGCAGAAAATTCAGTCACATGCACTCTTCCACAAAATCGACCGCCCGCCTTTCCGCCCAAGAAAACCGCTCGCCGCGCTCCATAAAACCGACATGGCCGCCCATTTTCGTCTTTTCCAAAATAAAAAATTCATGCCCGCGGGCGATGTCCTCCGGCCAACAGGCGGGCGTTAAAATCGGGTCGTTGATGGCCTGCACGAGCAAGGTCGGGATGCGCGTCCCGGCGACGAAATTTTTGGAAGAGGCCTGTTCGTGAAACTCCGCCGCGCTCGAAAATCCGGCAATCGGCGCGCTGAACCATTCGTCAAAATCCCGCCAGCGGCGCACTTTTTTCAGTTTTGAAACATCCAAGATGCCCGGAAAGCGGCGGTCTTTTTCCCTTATTTTAGTGGAAAGTGCTTTTAAAAATCGGTTTTTATAAATGAAATTGTCCGCCCTGTCCAGCACGTCAGCCCCGGCTGCGATGTCGCACGGGACACTGAAAGCGACCGCCGCCCGGATTTCCGAAGGTATTTTTTCGCCGCGAACGCCAGCATATTTCAGCGTCATCGAGCCGCCCATCGAAAAGCCGATGAGCACGATTTCGGGCCATTTATTTTGAAAAATCGCATGGTCGATGACTGTCGAAAGGTCGCCGATATCGCCATGGTGATAAAGCCGAAAAAGTCGGTTCATCTCGCCGCTGCACGAGCGGCAGTTCCAGGCCAGCACGTCCCAGTTTTTTTCGTGAAAAATCGTGGCCATGCCTTTAATATAGGAACCGTTCGACGAGCCTTCCAGCCCGTGCGAAAGGATGACGAGGCGTTTATTGCCCGTTTTTTCGTGCCAATCGAGGTCGAGGAAATCGCCGTCGGCCAGTTCGAGGCGTTCGCGGCGGAACTTGATTTCGGGGAATTTCCGCGTCAAGGCTGGGACGATGGTCTGCAAATGGGCGTTCCATTGGCCGAGGGGCGGGCGGGTGAAATGGATGTTTTCGATGATGGGCATGAAGAAAAAAAGGATGGGGCAACAAAATTCTTAAAGAAAACGCACATCCATCAACCGCTGCCCGACGCGGTGCAGAGCATCTTCGACCCGTCGGACTTGTTCGACCGAAGGCCGTTTGACACCGGACAAATATTGCCGCAGCAAGCTGGCATTGATCCCCGCCTCCTTTGCGACCGCCCCGATTTTGACGGCCTCGAAAGATTCCGGGCGCAGGGGCGATGCCTCTCCCGGCTTTTCGGAATGCAGGAATTCGCCCGAAACGGGCAACCAATTTTTGGGCAAATTTTTCAGTTCCGGCATCGGTTCGGCTATGGCATTTTTCTCGTCAAAGGACACTATTTGAAACCATGCGTTCATTTCAGGCCATGAAAAAACGCTGTGCAAATCAATTTGCCCGGTTTTCAATGCTCGAAGCCGCAAGACCGAGACCGAGACAGCAACAAATTCCGGCATTTCGCCAACCGAACCGACCGCGAGGCAAACATAAAGTCCGCCGACAGGGTCTTTTGCAACGAACAATTGGGGGCCATCGTGCCAAACCAGCGTCTCTTGTACGGCCAAATTGATGTTCATTTTTCGAGAATTTTTATGGCTGAAAGTTTAAAATCGTTGCTTCTCCACCAAGAAAAATGGTGCGGGTCGTTGCCAGTTTGCTGGACAAGCCCATCTTTTTCGGCCAATTGCACCTGAAAAACCGGTTTTGACCGCAATGCGGGAATCAGCCGCCGCATTTTTTCGACGGCAGAAAGTTCGTCAAACACGCTCAATGACCGGGCGACGCACTCGCTCACCTGAAACATCCGGTGTGGAAACCGGCGGCGGTGTGACCAAAAATCATGGTCGTCCGGCGGGAGATGCTGCCGAGGCGAAAAAAGGCGGTTTCGGGTGGAAATGCTTCTTCTGGCGGGCAGTTTGGGGGAAGTTCTTCATACCAGTTCATGTGGCAAAAGTAGCAAAAATGATACTTATTATCCGAAAAATTGTGCTAAGCCTATTTTTAGAAATCCGAAAAAAGCGAAAAATCAGAACCCGATTGGGCGACGTGGCGGCGGCGTGGGCTTCGACAATAATTTTTTCAGGGCATCAAAAAGCCGGGCAATTTGCTCGGAATGTTCGTCCATTTGCCCGGTGATGTTCCGTTCGAGCGCATCCATTTTTTCGGAAAGTTCGAGGTATTTATCCATCGCCTGCCGCATTTCGACAAAAGCGCGGACGACAAAAATACTGGCCTGGACAGCCGTCGGGCTGTTCAAAATAGCGGCCAACATGACTGCCCCATGTTCGGTGAAGGCGAAAGGCGCGAATTTTGAATATTTGCCCCTACCTTTCTCTAAGGTCGCAAATTGCGACCTTAGAGATGCAGCCTCTTCTTCGGTCAGCTCGAACATAAAATCGGGCGGAAAGCGGGCAATGTTTCGGCGCACTTGCTCTTTCAGGCGTTTGGGTTCAACGCCAAAAATCGCAGCCAAATCCGCATCGAGCATCACTTTTT
>JANOQP010000787.1:0-4665 GCA_031414895.1 Saprospirales bacterium | reverse complement strand
CCCTGCCCGACCATACCATGGTGGCTGCACTCGGAATTGTCGCAATATTGATGGGCTTTGAAGTAGTCAAACTCTGCTTTTGTCAGTGCCATGCTTTTTTGGCCACAAGGTACTATGCCCATGAATTATTCGCGTAGTATCTAAAATTGGGTTTCGGAACAAAAACGGGTAAACATTCGTGTCAAACAAAAGCGTGCTCGGCGATTTTCTCAAAAAGCTGCTCCGGCTCGAACGGTTTCAGCACAAAATCGTTGAAGCCAAATTCGCGGAACTGCCCGTTTTTTGAGATGTGTGCATGGGCAGTCATCGCGAGGATGGGCAGTTTTTTGGCGGCCTCGCCGAAGTTTTCACGGATGAACGCCGTCGCCTCGTTGCCGTCCATGATGGGCATTTGGATGTCCATCAAAACGATGTCGAACGGGTCGATTTCTTTCAATACGATTGCCTTTTCGATGAAATCAACTGCTTCGCGCCCATTTTCGGCGATGGTCAGCCGGATGTTCGGGAAATGTTTTTCGAGCGTTTTTCGGGCGACGAGCTGGTTCATTTTATGGTCTTCGACCAATAGCAAATTGAATGCCCGGTTTGGGTCGGCGGCTGGGCGGGTGCTTTTTGGCGTGCCGCTGGCGGCGATCTCGGCAAATTCGGCGGCCTCCATCGGTAGCATGAAAAAGAACTTCGAGCCGCGCCCGACCTCGCTTTCTGCCCAGATTTTGCCGCCCTGTTGGAGCACCAAATTGCGGGCGATGGACAGGCCGAGGCCCGTCCCCTCGAACAGGCGGTCTTTATATTTTACGCGGGTGAAACTTTCAAAGACCGCGTCCAACTGGTCCTGCGGGATGCCGATGCCCGTGTCCTCGACCTCAAAAAGGAGATAACTGCTTTGATGGACCCGCACTTTTATCACCACTTCGCCCGCGTCGGTGAATTTTATCGCATTGCCGACGAGGTTGAAAAGCACTTGGTTGAGCCGCAATTTGTCGCCCCGGACGGCCCGCGGCACTTCGGGCGCGAGGTCGAGGTCGAGTCGGAGGGCTTTTTCGTTGATCTTGTAGTGCATCACGCTCATCAGATTGGTGAGCACTTCCGAGAGGTCGAACGGGCGGCGGTCGAACTCGATCTTGCCGTTTTGTAGCGTCGAGATTTCGAGGATATCATTGACGATGCCGAGCAAGATCTCGCTCGATTGTTTGATGCTCTGGATAAAACTGCGCTGTTCGGTGGCGAGGTCGCTGCCCAAAACGAGGTTCGACATCCCCAAAATGGCGTTCATCGGCGTGCGCATTTCATGGCTGACGGAGGCGATAAATTGTTCTTTCATCCGCGTCGCCTGTTGCGCGACCTCGTGCTGTTTGCGCAGTTCCTCGCCGCGCCGCCGCTCGCTCACGTCCTGTGCGATACCATATAATATATGACCGTCCTTGTCGCGCTGGCATTTCAAAAAGACAAAACGGCGGTCGCCATTGGCCGTCAAAAACTCGGCATCCGACTCGGACTCGCCGCGCAAAAAGGCATTTTCGTGCAAATTTTCAAAAATGGAAAACGGGTTTTCGCCGCCCATCAATTCGTCGGAGGCAAAACTTTTCCGCTCCGATTTAAAATCAAAAATGCGAAAAAGCTCGGTCGAGCCGGTGAAAACGCCCGTTTTTTGGTTGAATTCCCAGTTCCCGATATGCGCAATCCGCTGCGTTTCCTCCAAACGGGTCAATACCGCGCCGCGCTCGATGGCGTACCGCAATGATTTTCCGAGCTGGTCGCTGTCGAGCGAGCCTTTTACAATGAAATCCTGCGCGCCCGTTTGGACGGCTTTGAGGCCCAATTTTTTGTCGGCGAGACCGGTCATCACGATCACGTTTTGGTCAGGGCAGGCCAGCATGAACCGTTCGAGCGTCTCAAACCCCCGGCTGTCTGGCAGGGTCAAATCGAGCATGACGGCATCGAAAAGCTCGCCGCTATGGACGGCGGCGATGCCATCGGAAAGATTTTGTTTGTTGAGGATTTTTACGGAAATCAGGTCGGTTTCCTCCAAAAAAAGCTCGACAAGCCGGGCATCTGCCGGGTTGTCCTCGATGAGCAGGATCCGTTTTTGCGGCTCAAAAGTGGTGTTCGACATGATCGCCGAAGGTCGTTCAAAGGTGGTCAGCATCCTGAAGGCAAAAGTTAAAAGGCAAAGGGCAAAAGTTGGGCGAGCCGGCACATTTGCCTTTTGCCCTTTAACTTTTGAATTATTAAAATCGGTCGGGAGGAAGGGACTTGCCCGTTTTTCCAGCGGAAAAAACGGGCATTTGGAGGGAGGATTTGCGTGGAACGTGGTGCGAAACTACGGGTTTTTCGTAGAAAAATATTTTGGCGTACAAATATTCACCAACTGAAACGTGCAAATTTCACGCCATGCCAGCGGGTCATTTCGCAGGCATGGCATCCCGGTTGAATTCGGGGCTTCAACTTTTTTCAAAAAAAATTTGTGGAAAAAAAACTGCCATTTTCTCAATGGCGAGCCTAAAAATGGCTGGATGGGCCCAATTTGACCATCGCCTTCGCCGCCTTCATCGGTATCCCGATGCACTTTTTTTCCATGTAGCCGAGCATTTCTACGACAACGCGGCGCGATTCCGGGTCCATTTTTTCGAGGTCCTTTTGAAAAACGGACATCGCCCGTTCGCGGACGGAGCGGATTTCGTCGGGCAAAAAATCGAGCGCGCGCTCGGCCTGCCGCTGGCGGTGGTTCATCTTAAAATCGGAAACGTGCTCGGCGATGATTTTTTTCGCGGCGAAAAGTTCACGCTCGCGATGGCCGCGATTGATCTCGGCTTGGGCTTTAAGTTGCTCAATATCAATGAGTTGCGCGTTTTTTTTGCGCAAAAAATGGACATCGATGTTTGCCGGGACGGCCAAATCAACGAGGGTCTTTCTCGCAGTTTCGCCCATGTTCAATTTATCAAAAACAGTTTCGTCCACCAAAACCCGCCCGGCGGACGTGCAGGCCACCAATTGGTCAAAACCGCCGCGATAATCGGCGAGTTCTTCGAGCGAAAAAGCCTCGCCCTCGGCAAATGCCCGCGCAATTTCAGCCGCTTTTTCGCGCGACCGATTAAAAACGGCCACTTTTCGGATGCCTTTTTTCAACAGAAACTTGGCCAAAAGCGCGTTCGTTTGCCCCGCCCCAATGAGCAAAACACGCGAATTTGGTTTCAGCCCCGCCATTTCCATTTGTTGAAAAGCGAGCGAAACGACCGAAACGGGCTTCTCGCCGATGCCCGTCCGCGAATAGACATCCTTCGCCGCGACGACCGCAAACCGCATCGCGACGCGGACATGGTCGCCCGTGATGCCCCAATTTTTGCATCGTTCCTCGGCCTCGCGCAGCTGCCGGAAGATCTCGCGCTCGCCGATGACCAGCGAATCGACCGACGCGGCCACTTCATAAAGGTGCGAAATCGCGTTTTCACCATGAAAAAGCCCCATTTTTAACGCCAAACAGGCCGGGGGACAAGTGTTGGCATCGGGCCGAAGGGCCATCAAAAACTGGTGCGCGACCCGGTCGGAGACCTCGTTTTTTGTGTAAAAAAAGAAAATTACGCGGTTGCAGGTGGCCAAATAGAGCAGCTCGTCCCAGCCGAACCGCGATTTTAGTTCAGAAAGCCGGTCGCCGAGCGAAACCCCCTCTGTTTCCGGGAGGACGATGCGGCCAATTTCGTCCAAACTGGCTTGGCGGTGCGTCAATGTGAGCAGGTGATATCCTTTCATGCGGCGGGTGCGGGCGGTTTTTTTTACAGACGCAATATTAGGCAGCGATGGTTTGGGCGCGTGTCAATGAACGGTCAGAAGGTGGGCCGTCGTGCGTTTTATGACCGTTAAATGATTTTTGGATTTGCGGCGCGGCAGTTGAACCTTTGGCCGATTTATTGAAAAAAAAGCATGAAAATTTATACAAAAACGGGCGATTCGGGCGAGACCGGACTTTTCGGTGGCCGCCGTTTGCCGAAAAACCATGCCCGCATCGAAGCCTACGGAACGGTGGACGAACTCAATTCCTTCATCGGCCTTCTTTACGATTCATTGGATTCGGCCCATCAGCGGACCGTTTTGCGCGAGGTGCAGGACCGCCTTTTCACCGTCGGCTCGCACCTCGCCTGCGACCCGGAACAGATGCCGATGCTGCCCGATCTGGCCGATGCCGACCTTGTTTTTTTGGAAAATGAAATGGATGAAATGGATGAAAAATTGCCGCCGCTCAAAAATTTTGTCCTCCCCGGCGGCCATCCAACGGTCTCGGTGGCCCATGTTTGCCGGACGGTCTGCCGTCGTGCCGAACGCCGTGTCGTAGAACTGAAATCGCTCGGCGAGCCCGTCGAGGATTCGGTGGTGAAATATTTGAACCGGTTGAGCGACTATTTTTTTGTGCTTTCGCGTACGATCGGGCAGAATTTGGGCGCACCCGAAATCGCTTGGAAACCGAGGAAGGTCTGAACTGCGGTTCTTTTGATTTTTGTAACTGTTTAGGTCGGGGCTGTACCGGACGGCTTTAGCCGCCGTATTGTGTTAAAAATAACCGGATTGGTTATAAATCGTCGATTCAGGATTGTTTATTTGGCGATAAATCTCCAAAGAAGTGCAAAATCGGCGGCTAAAGCCGACCGGTACAGGCTCGTCCTAAACAGTTAC
>JANOQP010000786.1:0-2802 GCA_031414895.1 Saprospirales bacterium | reverse complement strand
GCCGACCGTCGCCCCAACACCGGGACGGCGGTTTTTTTTGCCCAAAATTTTGCCCCCGTAGCGGCACTTTTGTATGCTCATACAAAGGCCAGGCTTGGACTTTTATAACACCCTCGGGGTTTGCACGGCAAAATGGGATTGATTGGGATTTGACGGTAGTTGATGGTGGTTGATGGTGTCTGATGATAGTTGAACGTGGGGCAATGATGGGCCAATGGCTACCAATCCTACTGTATCAACCTCACATCACCGACATCATAGAAATCAACAATCCGAACCGGACGACGGGGAATCATCCTTCTATCCACCGCGCTTGCATTGACGACCAACTTGCTTTCAATCTGCCCAACGCCCCACGCTTCATGAATATGCCCACAAACCAACAATCCCCAATCAATGCCCGGAAGCGCAGCCCGCAATCGTTCGTTCCCATAATTTCGGGCACGGCTGAAAACTTCCGACGGCGGACAATGGCAGACCAAAACATTGGCGTTCGGTAAAATCAATGAAATCTGTTCGCTCATTTCCAGATCATTGACCACAAACGACATCCCGCGAAAACGCATGTGTTCAGGGACGAAGGGAAAGCCCCACAACCGGTGCCCGCCTCCAATGTCCACTTGCGAATTGATGGACAGGTGACAACCAGCCGGGAGCATCGAAACCAGTTCCGCCGTGTCCGTCGCCGCAAATCGGTCATGGTTGCCCGGTACAATCACTTTCATCGCATGCGGGAGCGTCCCGAGCCAGTTCGCAAAATCCGCCGATTCCTCGCGAGTTCCGTTGTGCGTAAAGTCGCCGGCATGGATGAAAATATCACCGTCGGGGATGCTCATCGCACTATGTCGCCCGTGCGTGTCGCTCGTCAATACCAATCGTTTCATGGTTCATGTTTTTGGCAAAAAAAAGGCGCGCCCCGTTGGACGCGCCGCACATTCCGATGTCTAACAAACTTATAATCTTAAAATTTCTCGTCAAACAAAACCCGAAATCGTGGTTTTCGTGAAAAATGCCCGCGCAATGATGATGGCCGCAGAAATCGCCGCTTGGCCGATGTTCGTCCAGTCCAGCGACACGATGATCGAAGCAGTCCCCGGGTCGATCGTTTTGTTCGTCCAGCCGCCGAGCAGCGAGAACAAAAAGCCCAAGAACGCGATCCAAAAAATCTTCGATTTGAAAAGTCCTTTCGTCAACATGATTTTTGATTTTAGATTGGGTTTGAGTTTCAATTTGCCGCATTTCCCGCCTCAATCGTTCATTTCCCGTAACACCATATCCAACAGTTCGGCCGCCGTCCGTATGTCCTGATATTGCGAATTGGTCAGCATCGAGTCCGCCCGGTTCACCCACCAATGTTTCAATTTCAAGAACATCGCCATTTTGATTGCAGGGTCGATGAATTCCCAGTTCGCCCCCGCCGTGTAGGTGACCTTGATCGGGTGCGTCTGCCGTTCCGAAAGCGAACCGTAGTTCGGCGACACCGAATCATAAAACGAATCCTTTGGGTAGATCTCAAACGACTTCAAGTCTTCAACATAGAAAAAGTGCCCAACATCAAGTGCTTGGTTCGCCTCGTTCACGTCTTGGTACTCAATAGAAGCCACCGCCGAAATCCCGCCAACCGGAACTGTAAAAACCCCAGTTTCCGGCCATTCCTTGAACCACGCCACTATCGTTTTTTCGCTGATCGATATCCCCAAATACAGTTCCGCCCACCGTTCAGACCCTCGCACAGCGTGGCCCATCGTATCGTCCCACGTCGCCGCCAGCCATAGTTCCGCCTCCGAGTGCGGCATTGCCGCAGCGTATGAGTTGTAATCAATGTACAATTTTCCCATTGCCAAAATGATTGTTCAAGATCAGGATTGGATTTCCCTCAACACTTGGTCGAGGAGTTCGGTAGCCGTGCGCAGATCGGGGCTGTCATCCGTCGTCAAGGCAGAGTCCCCCCGGTTTTCAAAATAATGCTTCGCCTTCAGCAAAATGGCCATCACGATCCGGGGGTCTGCCCCTAAATTGTCCTCAAAACCAAGTGCACAGTGGATTTTGATCCGGCTTTTTGTGAAATGTGGCCACAAAACGGGCAACTCCGAAACCACCAACGCCGCGCTCGACAGGTACACCAAATTGGCCGCAAGTATTCCGACAGTATTTTCATAGCCAAACTTCCAGTCGGTAATATCAAGGCTTTCGTAAGAGCCCCCTTCTGCACGATATTGGATAGTCGTCAGCTCCTTTATGTTCCCGAACGGCAAAACAAACACGCCATCGCCCGGCCAAGAATCAAAAAAGAAATCACCGGTGCCGTCCTCTATAAAAGCACCAAGATAGCCCGCCGCCCAACGCTCCGCCGCCGCAAGCGAAAGGTTCTGTGGAATGCCGCTCGATCCGAGCCACTCCGCCAAATTCTCCACCGTAACATACGGGGTCGTGGTTCCAATACGAAAAACCATAGCCTATGCTTTGCGCCAACCGCCGCCGCCCCGCCCAACTCGAAACCCAAAACTCGGAACTCGAAACTGGACAGGGGCGGCGATGATCAGCAGGTGAAATCAGGAGATTTTTGCATCGACCGAGGCCGCGAACGATTCCCCGTGCCGCAGCGCGACATCAAAGAACGAGTTCACCACCAGCCGCACAAGCCCGCTCGTCGCCTGAGTGTACTGGTCCGGCACGATGTTCAGGCCGCCCCATTGACCGATCACCAATTGCGACCAGTCGCCGAAAATGATGCCGTGGCACACCGCGCCCGAAGTCCCTTTCACGAAAACCTTGCTCATCAGCGTCAAGGCAATGGCCTTG
>JANOQP010000785.1:0-6688 GCA_031414895.1 Saprospirales bacterium | reverse complement strand
TCGATTATTTTCGAGCAATCCCGCGCTACGAGCTAAATAGTCACAAATGTTTTAGGATCCACTGGCCATTTTTCGGGTCAACAACCAAGGTGCCAGTTTAAAGGTCAAGTTTTACTTTGAAGCAAAAAATGGCAAACAGGTTCGCTTTTGCCCGGATTAACTTCGCCCCACTTTTACCTTTTGACTTTTTCCTGCCATATGTACGCACCCACCGACCAGCGCGCCCTCGCCGACCTCTCCAAAAAACTCCTCGCCCCTTCCCTTTTTGACGAAAACGCGGAGGAAAAAATCTACGACCTCCACCGCGTTTTGCGCTTCCACGAATGGCGGTACTCGGTAAAGAACGACCCGGTCATCAGTGATTTTGAGTATGATTCACTGTATAAAATGCTCGAAAAGATCGAATCCGACCGGCCCGACCTGATCGATGAAAACTCGCCGACGCAGCGGGTCTCGGCCGATCTGGTCGCCAATTTTGTGCCCGTCGCCCACCTCACACCGATGCTCTCGCTCGACAATTCGTACAACGCGGAGGACTTGCAGGCGTTCGATACGGCGGTGAAAAAACAGGCCATGCTGCCCGCCGACGCGGAAATCGAATATTGCGTCGAGCCAAAATTTGACGGCGGGACGGTGGTCCTCGTCTTTGAAAACGACCAATTGACCCGCGCCGCGACACGCGGGAACGGCTCGCTCGGCGACGAGATCACGATGAACATGCGCACCGTGAAAAGCATTCCGCTGGGCGCGAAATTTTCCGAAAAGGGCTTCCAAAAAGTCGAGCTGCGAGGCGAGGCATTGATCCGAAAAGACGTTTTTGAGAAAATGAACGCCCGGCGGCTGGCGGCCGGCGAACAACTTTTTGCCAACCCGCGGAACGCCGCGACGGGCGGCCTCCGCACGAAAGACCCGAAGGAAACCGCCGCCCGCAACCTCGATGCGTTCATCTATACTTTTGGCTACGGCGTTGATAATCAAGGGGTTACGCGCCTTGGGCAATTTGGAACGCACGACGAGAGCATCCGTTTTCTCGGTTCGCTCGGCTTCAAGGTGCCGACCGACGGGCACGGTGTTTTTAAAAATATTGGCGAGGTCGCGGCCTTTTGCGCCGAATGGCAGGACCGCCGCGACGGCTACGAATACGAACTCGACGGCATGGTCGTGAAAGTGAACAGCCTCGCCATCCAGGAAAAATGCGGCGCCACGAGCCACCACCCGCGCTGGGCGATCGCCTATAAGTTCAAGGCACGGCAGGCCACGACGCGGCTGCTGGACATCGAATTTCAGGTCGGAAAAACCGGCGCGGTCACGCCCGTCGCGAAGCTCGAACCGGTCGCGCTTGCGGGCGTGACGGTCTCCTCGGTCAGCCTCCACAACGAGGAAAACATCAAAATGCGCGACATCCGCATCGGCGACCAAGTGCTGGTCGAGCGGGCGGGCGACGTGATCCCGCAAATCGTAAAATCGATGCCGGAACTGCGCGACGGCTCTGAAAAAGTGGTGATTTACCCAAAAAATTGCCCGGTCTGCAACAGCATTTTGGTGAAGCCGGGCGAGGAAGCGGTCTGGCGTTGCGAAAACTCCTCGTGCGAGGCGCAGGTCATCCAGCGGATGATCCACCACGCCTCGAAGGACGCGATGGACATCGAGGGCTTTGGCGAGAGCATCGTCGAACGGTTCTTCCGTTTGGGCATGCTGCATTCGCTGGCGGACATCTATCGCATTGATTATCAGGCAGTTGCGAAGCTCGAAGGCTTTGGCGAGAAGTCGGCCAACAACCTCCGCGCGGCCATCGAAAAGGCGAAAAAGAACCCCATCCAGCGGTTTTTGTACAGCCTCGCCGTCCACCATATGGGCCGAAAAGCGAGCAAACTATTGGCCGCCGAGATTGGCCACGTCCTCGAACTGGCCGATTGGGACGAGGCGCGCTTTCAGGAAATAAAGGACATCGGGCCCGTCGTCACGCGCAACGTGATGAACTATTTTTCAAACGAAAAAAATGTCGCGCTCCTCCGCGAGATCGAATCGCTCGGCGTCAATTTGACCCAAACCGACGAGGATCGACGAGCCGAATCGGCTGCCGATGGGCCGCTTTTGGGCAAATCCATTTTGTTCACGGGAACGCTCGCGACGATGAGCCGCGAAAATGCGGAGACAAAGGCCGCAGCCGCCGGGGCGACCATCGCGAGCGGTGTTTCGGCCCGGCTCGGCATCCTCGTCGTCGGGGAAAAAGCGGGGTCGAAGCTCAAAAAAGCGCAGGCTTTGGGGACGGTCGAGATTTTGACGGAACAGGAGTTTTTGGAGAAAATTGGGGGGTGATTCGATTGCGGATTGACCACTTTCACTCCAAAAAAAGCACCTTGACCCGCCCCCGCCAGCCAGCCCCGTCCTCTACCATAAGGATGCGAATGCCCGACGGCCGACCGCTGTAGTCGATGCTGAACCGATGCTGCCCGGCTTTGCCTGAATTCAGTTCGCGGCCATCGATATCGAACAATTTCCACAAAAAAGGTGGACGGCCGCCCGGTGGGAGCTCCACCTGGACAGGCCCCGGAGAGGGGTTGGGCCAGATTTTGGGCGACGGAACCGTTGGGATTTGGGTGCCGACAAGATCGGGGTCGAGGTAAACACGGGCCCAATTGGTCAGCACCGGCTCGTTGAAATCGAAATAAATGGCCGCCCGGTTGTCGATGTATTGGTCAAGTGCGTTGCCCGGCCGCTGGGCCGCCCTGAACTTCACGAAGCCGTGAGAGGCCTCCTCGTTCACGTTCGAATCGGGGAGGAGGATGTCGTCGAACGTGAAGCGGAGGGTGTTCCCTTCCGAGATTTCAAAAAAATAAGGGTGGCTTGCCGCACCCGGCACCACCGAGGAAGGGTCGAGGAGCGGCGAAATCGTGTCGCGCACAACGATGCGGAAGGCCGTGTCACTGCCGGTGTTCTGAAACCTGATCAGGTATTCGAGCGTCGAATCGGGCAGCGCAGAACCCGCACCGACAAAGCCGCCCACGATGGCCTGTTTGTCATTTGGGTCGAACGAGCCGGTCACGGGCATACAGAATTTATTGGCCACTGCGACCCGGTTTTGGATATTTGGGATGCAGAATGTGTCCGGGAAAATGCGCGCCCCGCTGCAAAGCACCTGCCCAAAGGAAGTGTTGCAATCGACCTTGAAAAAAATCTTGAAGCTGCCGCTCACATCCGGTGCGAGGTTGCCAAGGTTGAAGCGGAAATTATTGCCGGGCAAGGTGGTGGCTGGATGGGTGCTCGAAACAAAGGTCAAGTTCGAGTCCAATTCGACTTCGACATAGGTGTCGGAAGCCTCGGCCGTGCCTCCGTTTTTGTACTGAACGACAAAATAATTGTTGTCAAAGCAGCGTCGGTGTACTGGGCTTGCCAGCGAAACCTCCAAAAAAGGGCAAAGTATGGTCGGTTTTAGCCCAATCTCGAACCGCGCCGTATCGAAAGGCAACAAATTGACCTGTTGCTGGAAAGGGCAGTTTTCATAATAAAAAGGTGTCGAAAACCCAACCTGATAGTTGCCTTCCTCGACCCGCATGGCAAACCTGCCGGTCGAATCGGTGGTCGCGGAAAATTTTTTCGCACCCTTTTCGGCAATAACGGTCACGCCAGCACGACCCTTTCCGACGGGCTGTGGTGCACAGTCCTTATCCGGGTCGTTGAAAACCTGGCCGCTGATCTCGTTGGTGAGGGTGTTGCCGTCGGCATCGGTGCGGTAGAGGTAGAAGTATAAGTTGGAAACATCATACCCGCCAAATAAGTAGCCGCCATTTTTGGTCTTGACCAGTTTTTGCCCGTCGGACATTGGATGTTGAAAGAGTTTCACCCATATTCCGGCCCCGTTGTCTTTGTCCAACTTCGCAAGGAAGCCATAGGATGTGCTCGTGTTCACGTCAATGCAAAGGCCAGCGGCCATCAAATTGCCGTCATTGGCAATTTCTATGTCCCTAACAATAAAAGCTGTATTGGGCAAAAGCATATGGGCGGAAATTGACCAGAGCGAGTCGCCAGTGGGGCTATATTTGTTGATTGTACTCGAGCTAAATGATTTCGCTCCGTAGGTGCCTTCCCCGTTTGCGGCCAAAGCGTACACCTTATCGCCCCCAAAATATTGCTTCGTCCACAAAAGGTCGCCAGCCGGGCTGTAGCCCGCAATTTTGTCCACCCCATCGGAAGGATGGGTATAAGCAACCGAGCAGCCCCCATCTGCGGTCTCCGAAATTGCGTTTTCCTCTCCGTTCCAATAACTGGCCTCTATTTCTTTGGCAAATATCGTTTGCCCATTGGCATCTATGGAGAGCAGGACCATTTTCCAGTTGGGGTCGAACGCCCCATAAAAAAGGAACAACCCGCCGTCTTTTTTCCAGCAGACACTTTCAAGATAGAGGCAAACTCCCAACGGGTAGTCAGTTACCGTCCAGAGCGAATCGCCGTCGGGGCCAAGTTTTACAAACTGATGGGACGAACTATTAATGGTGATGAGTGCCTCGCCCTTTTCGTTGCCGGTGATGAACTCCGAGAAATGATCGTGAAAGACGCTCAACTTGCCGTCGTCCTCCCCGTTTTCGGTCAAATGGAGGTAGTTCAATTCATAAATAGGCGGCATTTCGTACCCGGCCAAGAAAACACCGCCATCCGGAGAAAGGAAGTAGGATGAAAACTGGGTGATTTCTGGCGAGGAAATCTCGCGTTCCCATCCTTGCGCAAAAGAACCTGCAAATGCCAATTGGCCCATCAAGAGCGAGAGAAACAGCTTTTTCATGGGCAAAAACTTGTATTTTATTGATGTTGAGGGATGTGGGCAATGATAATCGCAACGAAACTGCCGCATTTAACCGTTCGGTGAATTCAATCATTTCACCTCCTCATACTCCACATAATCCCCTTCTTCCGGCGGGAATTTCCGGTACTCAACCTGTATTTCCATTTTAGCCTCGGCCTTCGGTTTCGGGGCTTTTTTGTTTTGGTCCTTTCCGTCAAAAAGCGGCCTGATCAATTGGTTGTACAACCAGGTGAGGATGAGGGAATAGACAAGGAATTGGAGGATTCGGCCCATTTTTGGTTCAAATTTGCCCCGGGGGCACAGCGATTTTGATTTGAATGGCATGCCAGCCAACAATTTCTATTTCTTCTTGATCCAAATATTCTCCTGTTTCGTCTGCGCCTCCAGGGTTTTGAGGTGCACCTTCAGCTCGCCCATGTCCTTATAAGTGGTCTCGATTCCGACCTGCCAGCCCTTTTCGTTCCGGAAATAGGTGTCCCAACCGTTCTTTTTGAGGAGGGCGACCATGCCGTCGGCGGTCTTTCTGTCCGACCAGGTGCCGACGATGATGACGGCGCGGCGGCCTTCCCCGGCAAAGGCATCGCTGCCGACGGGGGCAGCGGCCACTTTTTCGACGGGCTTGGCAGCGGGTTTTTCAGTTTTGACGGCTTGTTTTTTCTGCTGGAACTCGGCCACTTCGTCCGCGTCGTCATCGTTTTTGCGGCTTTCGGGCTTGTCGTCGTCGGCCGCGGGGGCCTGTTTTTGGACGGACGGTTTTGCGGGCAAAATTTCGGGCGTGCCACCGATGGTGATTTCGTCAATCGGGTTGTCGATTTTGACGGGCTTGCCGCTGGCGATGGCGGGCTTGTTTTTTTGCGTGTACCAAATGCCCATAGCGAGCAAAATGGCCAAAAGCCCGACGATCCACGGCATCCATTTTTGGAAAAAACTGGCCTCTGGCTCCGGTTCCCACGCGGCGGGCGGCAGCGCGGGCTTTTCGTAGGAAGCAGTCTGCGCGACCGGCTCCTCCATAATAGAGGCCGATGGCGACTGCGAGGGCTGCGGCACAGCGGACGCATCCGAGCCGTTCGCCGCGACCGCAACTTGCTCTTTTGCCTCCCGTGAGCGCATGATCGGCGAAAACTGGAGCGGCGGCAAACCGTAGCTATCAGTGTTGAAATTGGCGTTATCGGGCAAAAATTGCACTTTTTGTGCATAGTTCTTGTACAAACGCCCCACGCCGGGCAAGGTGATGATCTCCCGCTGGTCGAGGGCGGAGCGCGTTTTTTCGACAAATTCCTGCACCTCGCCAAAAGCCTGGTCGGAATTGAAACCATAATCGTGGCAAAGCCGCTGCACGAGCAGCCCGTCGTTGACCGTCAAGTTTTCGTTGAAAACGATGGCCCTCGACGGCGGCAACAGCGCACCTTGCGCATAATCGACCGTCGCCGGGGTCTTTGTGGTGGTAAATCCGCCGAAACCGGGCAAAATGACGGTCTCGTGGTCGAAAAGGAGTTTCTCTAAAGATTGCGAAATGTGGGCAGACATCGGCAGTATGTTTGATCAAAAGGAAAGAAATATTGGGCCGTCCAGCGGGTTTTTGGAAAAAACCCGGGGCTTTGTGTGAACTTTGCCCTAAGTCGGAACTGGCGTAAAAGTAGTAAAAAAACAATCTTGCCCATCTGCCCGTTTTTGGACGATTTTTCGGAACAAAAGAAAGCGAAACCCACCCTCATGTCAGAGATTGACACGTTTTTTAAATCTGCTTTTTCGGTCGACAACGTCATTTTCGGCTTCGACAATGGCGACCTCAAAGTCCTCCTCATCCAGCGGGGCGCCGACCCGCACCGTGGCAAAATGGCCCTCCCCGGCGACCTCGTCTTTCCCAACGAGGACCTCGACACCGCC
>JANOQP010000784.1:0-4597 GCA_031414895.1 Saprospirales bacterium | reverse complement strand
AAGGTCGAGCGCGTCGAGGAGAGCAGCTGCTTTTTGAAAATCGGTAAAAATCAGGCGGCTGGCCGTGCGGACGGAATCCTCAAAATCGATGGGTCGGGAAGGTCTCATATTTTTGTTTGACGGGCCAAAATAAGTCAAAAGTCAAAAGGGAAAAGCCAGATCAAAAGTCGAGGCGCAAATGGGCGACGGCTTTTTGAGAAAAATCCGGTTTCAAGCACCATTTTTGCGGCAGCCCAACTTAAGACCGTAAACTCAAAAATCGGTTCTCCGTGACTTTTTATGAGCATCATGAATGCTGTTTTCCGTCGCGCCATCAAATTTTTAATTTACGAAATACGATATACGACTTACGATATTTGATTTGCCGGACTCCCAATATCCCGAAAATACAGACTTTTTATCGACGAATTCATATGAAAAGCCCTGTAAAATCTAATCAAAACCGCTGTGTTTTGAACTGTCCGATCAATCAAACATCGTAAGTCGTAAGTCGTAAGTCGTATATCGTATTTCGTAAATAAAAAATTTGATGGCGCGACGGAAAACAGCATTCATGGTACCTAATTGAACTCGCGCAGAGACCCAAAATCAATCTCCCATGCGTCCATTTGGTGCTTTTTTGCTCGTTTTGTTTGCCTTTTCGTTCAAAAACCCGTCGCCGGACAATTTGCTGCCAAGTGATTACCCGGTCAATTATTTCGCCTCGCCAGTTGGCCATGCCATCAAGTTGAACGGCAATTTTGGCGAACTGCGCCCCGACCATTTTCACGCGGGCATCGATATCGACTCCCAAAATGGCGGCATCGGCGAGCCGATCTTTGCGGCAGCCGACGGTTTTATCACACGAATAAAAGTGACGGGCGGCGGCTACGGCAACGCGCTTTATTTGAAGCACCCGAACGGGTACACGACGGTTTATGGCCACCTCGACCGTTTTTCGCCCGAAATCGCGCGGTGGGTGAAAGAAAAACAGTACGAAAAAGAGTCGTTTTCGGTGGACCTCGACCCGAAGGACAGCCAATTTCAGGTGAAAAAAGGCCAAGAAATCGCCAAGCTCGGTAACGCGGGCAGCTCTTCCGGGCCGCACCTGCACTTTGAGATCCGCGAGGCGAAGACCGATCATGCGCTCAACCCGCTCCTTTTCAACCTCGGCGTAGCCGACCAGACGCCGCCGCAATTGCGCGAGCTGAAAGCCTATTTTTTGAACGACAAACAGGAAGAAATTGGCAAAAAACCCGTCGCCATCATCAAGGAAAAAGGCGTTTGGAAGGTGAAGGGCGACACCGTCCGGTTCGGCGCGTGGCGCGTGGCGTTTGGTTTGAAGGCGTACGATTTTCAGTCAGGGCACAGCTCGAACCTCGGCATATATAATCTACGGCTTGCCGTCGACGATTTTGAACAATACAATTACCGGATGGACGAGCTTGATTTTGAGGAATCGCGGTATGTGAACGCACACATGGATTATTCGGCAAAAAAAGCGTTTGGCGCATATTTTCACCGACTTTGGATACTTCCGGGAAACAAATTGCCCGTCTATCAGACAAATGGCGAATCGGGCGTGATCAATCTTTACAAAGAAAAGCCGCGCAAAATCACCATCACCGCCGCCGACGCGCTCGGCAACGAATCCGTGGTCACCTTTTGGGCCGCCCGCGCCGAAAACATGGCCGAACCGGAAATGCCGCCGTTCAATTTCGCCTTTCAATGGGACTCCGAAAACCGCCTCGCCAACGAAGGCCTGCGGCTCGATATTCCGCGCGGCAGCCTTTACCAAAACCTGTATTTGAACCTCAATTGGCAGCAGGAGATCGGCGGGAAATTCCTCTCGGCCATCCATCATGTGCAGGACAACCGGACTCCGGTGCACCGATATTTTCCGCTTGCGATCCGCCCGGAAAGCCCGATCCCGAGCGATTTGCGGGCCAAAGCGTTCGTCGGTTATATGTCAAAACCGGGCGCAAAACCGCAAAACGCGGGCGGCCATTGGGAGGGCGATTGGCTCGAAACAAAAACACGGACGCTCGGCAGTTTCGCCATTTTGGTGGACACGGAGCCGCCAACAATCGCCCCGGTCGTGTTCAAAAAGGACATGACGAAGGCCGAAAAAATGGTTTTCCGCATCGGCGACAACTATGAAACGACCGGCACCGCGGACGGCCTCGACTGGAAAGCGACCGTCGATGGCCAATGGATATTGATGGAATACGATATCAAAAAAGACCGCCTGACCCATGTTTTTGACGGGAAAATCGGATCCGGTGAGCATGTTTTCAGGATTGTGGTGAAAGATGACCGAAGCAACCAAAAGGTTTTTGAAGAGGCTTTTGTCAGATGACATTTTGCGGTTTATCTAACCAAGTCTATTCGATTTTGAAAATCATCTAATTTGGTCAATATGAAATTGCGCATTTCGCAAGCGATTGACTATTTTTCAAAAAACAGCCTTCTCGAATATTGTGTTTTTAGAAATTATCTAACGATTCCTATTTTTCAATTAGACAATATCGAAATTTTAAAAATAAACGTTGAATAATTTGCAATGAAAACAATCATTGCCCCATCTTTGTCCCAGCAAGCGAGCAACGCGGTCACGGTTTTCAACCCGACAACCAAAACGCGAAACTCAAAACTACCACAATGTGAGGTGATGAAATATTGGCAGCCATGCCCCCCTGTCTCGGGGGTGGGGATTTACGAAACAAAGTCCTGCGAAAGCGGGAGCTAATCGCCCCTTGAAGGTTCGATTCCTTCTCTCACAGCTTTTCCGAAAGCGCAATCCTGATGCCGGGGTTGCGCTTTTTTATTTCCCGAAAAACCGGGCGGTCCGACCATCTTCGCGGCCTAAAAAAAAGAAAATGGACTTTCAGGACATCAACGAGCTCATCCGCCGCCGCCGATCGATTTTCCCAAAATCATACATCCCGGACAGGGAAATCGACCGCGAGACCATCGAACAGGTTTTGGAAAACGCCAATTGGGCGCCGACCCACAAACGCAGCCAACCGTGGCGGTTCAAGGTTTTTCACAGTGAAAAAAGCCGCGCCGCGCTCGGGGAGTATTTGCTGGAATTCAACGAAAGGAACGGAAGAGAACCGCTCACCCCCGAAAAACGCGATAAAATCCGCGAAAACCCGCGCCGTTCGGGCTGCGTCATCGCGCTTTGCATCCACCCCGACCCGACGCTGCCGGAATGGGAAGAGGTCGCCGCGCTCGCCTGCGCCGTGCAAAATATGTGGCTGACCTGCGCCGCGCTCGGCCTCGGCTGTTATTGGAGCAGCCCCCGCGCCGCGCTCGAGGCCGGCGAATTTTTGGACTTGGCAGAAAATGAAAAGTGCTTCGGCCTTTTTTACATGGGCTGGCACGAAATGCCGGAGCTGCCGGGGCTTCGGGGGGAGGTTTCGGAGCGGACGGTTTGGGTTTGAAAGTTTCGAGTTGTGCAACTCGAAACCTGAAACACGAAACTCAAAAATGCGCCCAGCCCTGTGCCTTGAGCGCGTGCAGATTGCCGCCCTTCGTGTGCAGTTTCACGCCGTCGGCGGCGTCCACGATTTCCCCGGCGATATAGATATCGGGCAAAAACCGCACTTTTTCGATGTCCTTTGGGTCGATCGTGAACAAAAGTTCATAATCCTCGCCGCCGTTGAGGGCGCAGGTTGCCGGGTCGAGGCCAAATTCGATGGCCTGGATTTCGGCATCCGGGTGCATCGCGATGCCGCTTTCCTCCAAAAACGCGCCGACGCCCGATTGCTTGCAAATATGGATCAACTCGCTCGCCAGCCCGTCCGAAATGTCGATCATCGCCGTCGGGACGAGGTCGCCCTTTGCAAAAGCCTCGATGGCATCGCGCCGCGCTTCGGGCTTTAACTGCCGCTGGATCAAGTACTTACGTTGGCCGAGGTCGGGCTTGATGGTCGGGTCGTTTTGCCAAAGCTGTTTTTCGCGCTCCAAAATTTGCAGGCCGAGATAGGCCGCGCCGAGGTCGCCGGTGATGCAGATGAGGTCGCCTTTTTTCGCGCCGTTGCGATAGACGACCTTCCCTTTTTCGCCCTGCCCGATGGCCGTGATGCTGATGAAAAGCCCGCGCGGCGAGGTAGTCGTGTCGCCGCCGACGAGGTCCACGTCGTAATGTCGGCAAGCGGCGCGGATGCCCTCGTAAAGTTCCTCGAGCGCCTCGACCGAGAAACGGTTGGAGATGGCGAGCGAGACCGTCACCTGTTTCGGGCGGCCGTTCATGGCATAAATATCGCTCAAATTGACCACGACCGCTTTGTAGCCGAGGTGTTTTAGGGGCATATAGGCGAGGTCAAAATGGATGCCCTCGACGAGCATATCGGTGCTGACGAGGGTCAAAAAATCGCCGTTTTCGATGACCGCGGCATCGTCGCCAATGCCTTTTACGGTGCTGGCGTGCTCGGTCCGGATGTCTTTGGTGAGGTGCTCGATGAGGCCAAATTCGCCGAGCGAGGCAATCTCGGTGCGGGCGGGCGTTGTTTGTTCGGTCATTTTATTTTCAAGATTAGGCGGCAAAGAAACGATGAGATGCCTTGAAAACAGGCCGCCCGCTTTTTCTTTTTGAAAACCCGCGATTAACCTT
>JANOQP010000783.1:0-18160 GCA_031414895.1 Saprospirales bacterium | reverse complement strand
TATCGGGTCGCAGACCCTCACGAGCGACTACCGCGCAACTTGAATTAGTTACAAATGTTCGCCCAAAAGTCATCATTCTCCCCCAGGTTTCAGCACGCCAAAAACAGGTTCCTTGAACCCCCGCCCGATCGGGACCGACTTTTTCCCGATGAAAACCTCGGTTGCCGTGAATGCCGAAACCTGCCCAACGGCCACCAAAAACGAGCGATGGACGCGCAAAAAATCATGCTTTCCGAGCAAAACCTCCATTTGGCCGAGCTGAAATTTGGTCACCAGCCGCTGTCCGTCGGCGAGGTGGAGCTGAACATATTCGGCCAAACTTTCGACCACCGCGATCTCGTCGAGCCAGACGCGCACCATTTTTTTGTTGACATTGAAAAAATGAAAAGCACGGGGCGCGGGCTGCCCGATGGCCGGATTTTGACGGCGAATTTTGCGCACCGCTTTCAGAAAACGTTGAAAATCAATGGGTTTCAGCAAATAATCGACCACGCCGAGGTCGTAGCTTTCCAAAGAATATTGGTGAAAAGCGGTCGTCAAAATGGTTTGAGGCTGCTCTGGGAGGCTGCGCAAAAAGTCCAGGCCCTTCATTCCCGGCAGGTGGATGTCCAAAAAAAGTACGTCAACAGGCTGTTGCTGCATCGCTTCGAGTGCGCGATGGGCATCGGGGCAAACGCCAGCGAGGCGGAGGCCGGGCGTTTGGCCGATAAAATCCGCCATGACGGATGCGGCGAGCGGTTCATCCTCGACGACGAGGCAGTTCAATTGGTGATCCATAATTTGATCTCAAAAAAATCCTCGGCCCTCAAAATGTCCAATCCGGCACAGTTTGGATAGGTGAGCTCGAGTTGCCGCCGGACGTTTTTTAGGCCGATGCCGTCTGGGTTTTCGATGGTTTTTTCCTCCGGCAGCGAGTTTTTGACCGAAAAATCGAGCCGATCGCCCGTTTGCCGGAGGCTGATCTTGATCATGGCATTGTCGCGCTGTTCGCCCGCGCCGTGCTTGAAGGCATTCTCAACGAGTGGCAAAAGGAGGAGCGGCGCGATTGGGAATTGTGGTTTTTCGAGTTGAAAATCGGTCTCCAATTTTAGCCGTTCCCCGTCAAAGCGGAGCTGTTCGAGTTCGAGGTAATCCGTCAAGACCTGCACCTCGGTGGCCAGCGGGATCTCCGGTTTTTGGGTCTCATAAAGCACGAAACGGAGCAAATGGGCCAATTTTAGCGCGACCGGGGCCGTTTTTGGCGATTGTTTGCGGGCGAGCGCGTAGATCGAATTGATGGTGTTGAACAAAAAATGCGGCTGGATCTGGCTTCGCAAAGCCTGCAATTCGGCGGCGGACCTTTCGGCGCGCAGGCTCTCGGCGCGGAGGCTGTTTGCCCGATTTTTCAAAAAGAGCCAAAAGCTCAAGGCCATCGTCATCGCCAAAACGGCATCGAAAATATCATAAAAGACCCTGTAACCCCAAAACTCGATGCTCGATTCCGGGAAGAAATGGGGCACCAGCCAAAAGAATTTTACTGCCCGGTTGATATAGCCCGCAGCGACGGCGAACGAGGCCAACCCGCTGAAAATCAGCCAACTGGGCCGTTTTTCAAACCTTGAAATCAGCCAAAACGAGCCATAAACGGCGGCTATCCGAGCGGGCATCGTGACGGCCTCGCCAACGGCAAACCGCCAAAAACCGTCGTCGTACCTCGAATCGGCGAACGCGAAAACAAGCCAGTAGATGAGCCAAAAAAGCAGGTGGGCGCGGATCGAGGACACTGTTTTTTGGGGCAAAGGTGGCCCCAAAATAATTCAGGCAACCTGCTTTCCGTGGGCCGGAAACGGTCGTTCGTGCTTTTTTTGAAAATTGGGGTTTCGCAGCGGCGTTTTTTGGCCATGTTTCACTAAAAAAATAGGGCAATGAAATCTATTTTTCTCCCATTTGCGGCGTTTTCCGTCCTCCTTTTTTTTCCGAAAAACCACTCGGCGCAGGCCATTTTCAACAAAATAACCGATTCGCCCGTCGTCACCACGCCCGGCGATTCCCGCTCGGTCAACTGGGTCGATATCGACAACGACAACGACCTCGACCTCTTTATTTCCAATGGAAAATCGGGCGGCGAAAACAATTTTTTGTACAAAAATGACGGCACGGGCAAGTTTTCGGCCCTCACCGACAGCCCGATCGTGCAGGACGGCAAGCCTTCCGACGGCGCAACTTGGGCCGATTTTGACAACGACGGCGACGCGGATTGCTTTGTCGCGAACTGGTACAATATCGACAACCTTTTTTACAAAAATGATGGCGTGGTCGGCGGCGAGGTGCAGTTCGCGCAGGTCCTTACGGGCCCGCTGGTGACCGACGGGGGCTTTTCGGAGACGGCCAGTTGGGGCGATTTTGACAACGACGGCTGGCTCGATTTGTACGTCACCAACAGCGGCGGGTCGCTCAAGAATTTTTTGTACAAAAACATGGGCGACGGCAGTTTCACCAAAATCACGACCGGGGCGGCGGCCACCGATGCGGCCACTTCGCGCTGCGTGAACTGGACGGACCTTGACATGGACGGCGACCTCGACCTTTTCGTGACCAACGAAAACCACGAAAACGAGAACCTTTACCGCAACGACGCCGGGGTTTTGGTGAAAATCACGACCGGGCCGCTCGTCATGGCCGGCGGGAAAACGATGTCGGCGAGCTGGGGCGATTATGACAACGACGGTTTTCAGGATGTTTTTTTGGCGAACGACCAGGCCAACGACCAGCTTTTTCACAACGATGGCGGCGGCAATTTCACCAAAATAACGACCGGCCCGTTGGTTGCCTCCGGCGGCAATTCCTTCGGCAGCCAGTGGGCAGATGTCAATAATGATGGCTGGCTCGACCTTTTTGTCACCAACGCATTTTGGGGCGGCGAGTGGAAAAATTTCCTTTTTTTGAACAACGGCGACGGCAGTTTCACCAAAAACCTGACCGAAACCGTCGCGACCGACAAAGGCTGGTCGTACGGCTGCGCGTTCGGCGACATGGACCGCGATGGCGACCTCGACCTCGCCGTGGCCAATTGTTTCAACGAAACCCAACCCGACGGACTTTATGAAAACCAATCGTCGGCCAACGGGAACAGCTGGCTCGAAATTGAACTTGTCGGCACGGTTTCCAACAAAAGCGCGATCGGGGCGAAGGTCTGGCTGACCGCCAAAATCGATGGAAAAACCGTCTTGCAGCTCCGCGAGGTCTCCGCACAATCGGGGCATTGTGGCCAAAATCAATTGACCGTGCATTTTGGCCTCGGCAAATTGGACAGCCTCGGCCCGCTCAAAATCGAGTGGCCATCGGGTTTGGAAGAGATTTTTGACGATTTTGCGGCCAACCAATTTTTGAAAATTGTGGAAGGGCAAGGACTAATTTCGGTGAAAAACCCCGTCGCCCAACAAGCCAACCTTCGGGTTTTCCAGGCAACGCCCAACCCGTTCTCGGACTCCGTTTCGTGCCTTTTTGAGCTGGCAAAAACGAACCGGCTTATTATTGAAGTGGTTGATAATCAAGGTGTTGTCGTGGAAAAATTGGCGGATCGCAATTTTCCGGGCGGCATGGGCCAAATTGAATGGGCATCGAAAAACACGGCCACAGGGGTTTATTTTTTGCGTTTTTCGAGTGGTGGAGTTGTTTGGGCAAGGACGGTCGTGAAAATCTAAATGCCGCTCAAAATTATTTCGATTTGGCAATCGGAAGCAGGGGTTCATCCGTAAAGCAGGGCACTATTTTGGCCCAATGCCAACGGATGGCCCCCTTTTTTTGCTGGTGCTCAACGCTCAATCTCCAAGTTCATCTTCGCCCCTCGCAACTCGCCCGCCGCGTGCAGATCGCCCGCCGACTGTGCCGTTTCGATGCCTTTTTGGTAAATGTCCAGCGCCTCCGTGGGCCGTTCGATCAGTTCCAAAAGTTTCCCAAAATGGTAATAAACGCCGACATATCCGGGGTGCGCAGCGGCGAGTTTTTCGTAATAAGATAGGGCGGTCGCCAGTTCGCCGAGGCCCTCGTACTCTTTTGCGAGCGCAAAAAGCGTGAAATCGTCCGTCGGCGCGGAAGCATGGAGGGAAAGGAGGAGGTCGAGGCGGCTGGGCATTGATTTTTGTTTTTTGGAAATGAATTTCCGCAAATTGAAAAAAGGTGGATTTTGGATAAATCCTAAAAAGCGGGTGTTACCTTCGCGGCGCAAATTTGAAAAAGCCCGCTGGATATGGGCGGTTTTGTTGAAATAAAGGGCAAAAAAACACCTTTTCAACAAAAAACCAACCATCTGGCCATCCAACCAATTTTTATGAAATTACTCGTTTGCATCACCCAAACGCCCGACACGACGGCCAAGGTCAGTTTCAAAAACGACGACACGGCATATGACCCGACCGGGGTCACTTTTATCATGAACCCATACGACGAGTGGTACGCGCTCGTCCGCGCCTGCGAGATCAGCGAGGCCAACCCCGGCTCGTCGGTCACAGTCATTTGCGTCGGCGGCGCAGAAAACGACCAGACCATCCGAAAGGCCCTCGCCATCGGTGCTGACAATGCCGTGCGCGTCGATGCGGAGGCAAAATCTTCCCTTTTTGTGGCCAAGCAAGTCGCAGAATATGCCAAAACGGGCGGCTTCGACCTCGTCCTCACGGGCAAGGAGACCATCGATTTCAACGGCTCCGAAATGGGCGCGATGGTCGCAGAATACCTCGGCTGGCCCTTCATCAGCTACGCTAACTCATTGATTGTCAATGGAAACAAGGCCACCATTGGCCGCGAGATCGAGGGCGGCTCGGAGCTTTGCGAGGCCGAAACGCCGCTCGTAATCTCCGCCGCCAAGGGCCTCGCCGAACAGCGCATCCCAAATATGCGCGGCATCATGGGCGCACGGGCCAAACCACTCACGGTAATCCCGCCAATCGCGACGAATGAGCCTGTGAAGATCGTAAAATTCACCCTCCCGCCCGCCAAAACGGGTGTCAAACTCGTCGATGCTGATGATATGGACGAGCTTGTCCGGCTGCTGCACGAAGAAGCAAAAGCGATATAAAACGCAAATTCAAGTTCAATCGCAAAATCAAAAAGGCCATCCCACATATCGGGCAGCCATTTTGAACTTGAATTTTCAATCCGGCTTTTGATTTTGAACTTGAACTTGAATTTGAATTTAAAAATATGGTACTTGTCTTTTCAGAAAGCCCGCGCGGCATCCTCAAAAAAACCGCTTTCGAGGCGGTAACATTCGGCAGGAAAGTGGCCGACGCGATGGGCACGAATTGTGCCGCGCTCGTTTTGGGCAGCAAGGTCGGCGATGCCGGACAGCTCGGAAAATATGGAGCGTCGCGCGTTTTTGCGATCACCGACGCGGCACTTGACCAATTTGACAGCCAAACTTATGCCGCCACGGTTGCCGCAGTTTCCCAAAAACTCGGCGCGACGGTCATCATCGCGAGCCATACCAGCACCGGAAAGGCGCTCGCCGGAAGGCTTTCGGCACGGCTCGATGCAGGCTTGGTTTCGGGCGTGAATGCCGTTCCGACGGTTTCGGGCGGTTCGCTTTTGGTCAAAAAATCGGTGTTTTCGGGCAAAGCGATTGCCGAATACGAGATTTCCAGCGCGGTCAAGATTTTGTCCCTGATGGGAAATGCCGTCAAACCGGAAACGCTCGGCAGCCCCACTGCGGTCGAAACTTTGGCCGTCGAGGTCCCGGCTTCGCGCATCCGCGTGACCGAGGTGAGGACGCAGGAAGGCACCGTCCCGCTCCCCGAAGCGGAGATCGTCGTGAGCGCGGGCCGCGGCATGAAAGGCCCCGAAAACTGGGCAATCGTTGAGGAAATGGCCCAAATCTTGGGCGCAACGACCGCTTGTTCGCGCCCCGTCGCCGACACCGGCTGGCGGCCCCACCACGAGCACGTCGGGCAAACGGGCATCGCGATCCGGCCAAATCTGTACATCGCCATCGGCATTTCTGGCGCGATCCAGCACCTCGCCGGGGTGAACAACTCGAAGACCATCGTGGTTATAAACAAGGACGCGGAGGCCCCCTTTTTCAAAGCGGCAGATTATGGCGTGGTCGGCGACCTTTTTGAGGTGGTGCCGAAATTGAACGCCGCGCTCAAAAAATTCAAAGCAGGATGAAAAAAATAGAATTGGACATCGTCGCGCTCTCGCACAGCGTCACCCAATCGGCCAATTATGCGGTCGTGCTCGGCGAGCGGCGCGGGTCCCGGCGGCTGCCGATTGTCATCGGGAGTTTCGAGGCGCAGGCCATTGCTGTGGCGATGGAAAGGATGGTGCCGAACCGCCCGCTGACGCACGATTTGTTCAAAAATACGCTCGACGTGTTCGATGTCACCCTCACGGAGGTGCTGATAAACAACCTGCTCGACGGCATTTTTTACGCAAAACTAGTTTGCGGGCGCAATGGGGAGAGCTTCGAGATAGACTCGCGCACCTCCGATGCCATCGCGATGGCCGTCAGGTACAATTGCCCGATCTATACTTTTGACTTCATTTTGGAGGCGGCAGGGGTCGTCCTCGAAGAGGGCGAGGATGCCCAACGCTCGGGCCGCCGCCGCGAACGGACCATCGAGCGAAGCGACAGCATCGAAAATATGCCGACCGAATCGCTCAAAAACCTGCTCGAAGATGTTTTGGCAAACGAGGATTATGAAAAAGCCGCCCGGATCCGCGACGAACTGAAAAAGCGCGAACGCTCCTGATAGAACAAGGCCCCGGTTTTCCGGGGCTTTTTTTTGCCCAAAAAATTACCTTGCCCCCTCAAATTCAAAACCCGTCAATCATGTCAAAATCTGGGAAACTCCTGCTCGGTGCGCTCACCCTTCTGCCCGTCCTTTTTTTGGGGTTCTATATGTTCTCCTTTTTTCGGATCTTCTCCGAATTGGCCACCATCCAGCCGGGCAATCAGCCGCAACTGCCCGAAAATTTCTTCAACCTCTTCCTTTATATCGGCCTCGTTGCCATGCTTTCGCTCGGCCTGCTGATCTATTACCTCCTCCATATCACGCGAAACCCGAAATTCATGCAGCACGACCAAAGTTCCAACAAGATTGTTTGGGTGCTGGTCGTCGTTTTGGGCGGCTTCGTGGGGATGATCGCCTATTTTTTTATGGAAATTTGGCCGGAAAAGCCAACAGGCCCATTGCCGCCGCCACTATAAGGAACGTGTGAAAGATAACTTGTCAATTTTAGCGGCTTGGTTTTCACCCAAATCCAGTATCTTTTTGATTAAATATTCCCGATATGCTCACAAAAAGATACTGAATTTGGGCAAAAACCAAGCTCCCTAAAATTAACAAGTTATCTTTCACACGTTCCTAAATCATTGCCAAACCTGCCCATTTTATGAAAAAATTCCACCACATCCTCCCCTTTGTTTTCCTTGCCCAACTCGCCGCCGCCCAAGTTTTTAAGGGCGAAAGCGTCGAATATGACCCCATCGGCCACCGGTTTTTGACCTCCGACGACGGCACGGCCATTGTCCAAAGGGCCGCTGACGGCACGGTCTCCTATTTTGGCACCGGCACAAAGGCCAGCTACGGCATGGAGGTGATGAACGGCCAACTTTGGGCCATCGAGGGAAAGGACATCATTGGCTACGACCTCCCGACCGCGGCCCAAATCGGAAAAGCAAACATCCCGGACGCGACCTTTTTGAACGGCCTCGCCGCTGACAGTGCCTCGAAAAAACTCTGGGCGACCGATTTTTCGACCAAAAAAATTTACGAAATTGATGTTGCCGACCCGGCCAGCCCGGTTGTGAAGACGCTCGTCGCCAATTTTGTCAGCCAGCCGAACGGGGTCGTTTTTGATGAAAAAAACAACCGCCTCGTCGTTGCTTCGTGGGGCGCAAGCTCGAAAATTAAGGCCGTCAACCTCGCCGACGGCACGCTCACGACCCTCGTGACGACCAGTTTGACCAATATCGACGGCATCGACAACGACGCAGCGGGCAATTTTTACCTCGCCTCGTGGAGCCCCGCCCGCATCACCAAATACGACCCCGGTTTCACCATCGCATCGACCATCACCGTCGCGGGCGGCGTGAGCCAACCGGCGGACATCACCTACGCCCGCCAGATCGACACCATCGCCATCCCGAACGTGGGGACGAACTCCATCAAATTCGTCGGTTTCCCGCCGCCGGTCTCGGCCGGGGAGGCCGAAAATTCGGGCATTTCGATGAAAATCTCACCGAACCCGACGGCCCAGGAGATCTTGGTGGATTTTGTTTTGGCCAAAAAATCGACCATCGAAGCGTCCATTTTGACGACGGACGGACGGACGGCCAAGCGTTTGATTTTCGTGAAAATGCCGCCGGGCGCAAACCGGGCCGTCATCGACAACCTCATGCACCTCGCGCCGGGCCATTATTTTTTGCAGTTCAAGATCGGGCAGGATGTTTTTGTCAGGCCGTTCGTGAAGGTTTGATTTCGTGAAAAACCGGGTTTTTCATCTCAAAAAGGCAAAGTCGCCTTTTCCCCGGACCCGGTCGTTGAAAACAGCTTCGAAATCGGTTTTGAAATGCCGGAAGGCGCGTTGAAAATCTCCAAGGAAAAACTCGAACCTGCGGCCGGCCCTCCAAAAGCAAAAAATCAACCCCGGGAATTTGCCGCCCGGCGGTTATCGGCTCGAACTAAAATCCGAAAATTTTTTTGAGACCGTCCTTTTTTTGAAATCTTGACTTGATTTCCCAAAAAAAAGCCGCGACAGCCGCACAAATTGCAGGCCGTCGCGGCTTTTTATTTATTTGAAAAAATCAAAAATCAGAACCGGTAATTGACCGAGGCCGCAAAACCATAAGGCTGGCCAACGTTCACTTCGGCACCGAAACCGAGGTTTTCGATCGGGTAATAATTGATGCCGAAAAGGGTCAGGCTGGCATTCGGCACGAGCGCACCGCCGCGGCCAAACTTGCCGGTGAAGGATTTTTGGAAATCATCCTTCGCCTTCGCCTCTCCGTCGCCCTTGAGTTTCAGCCCCCACCAGGCCGCCCCGATGCGCCCGCCCGAGTACATGTCCAGTTTCTCGGTCCGGCCATAATGGAACAACGGGCGGAAGGTCACCGAGGTGCGCGTGAGCTGTGCATCGATATCGCCACGGAGAAAAGTTTGGCCATCGGCGGAGGTGTAATCGAGGTCGGTGAACTCGAAACCAAGCCGGTTCCTGCCAACCGCAACGCCGAGGCTGAAGACGCTCGTGATGGCATAATCGTAGGTAAAGTTAAATGTTGGCCCGCTGTAAAAATTGATCCCCCCCCATTTCACGGTGTCGCTTTGCTCGATATTGTCCTCGGCATTGTTGAACAGCATGAACACGTTCGTGCCGATGCCGACGCCGATGTTCGAGCGCGGGAATTCATCGGTTTCGAGGCCGTTGTTGTTTTGTGAAAAAAGGGTTTGGGCAAAAAGGCCGCAAAAAAGGAGCAAACAGGTGGCTTTGGTCTCAAAAAAAGACTTTTTCATGTCAAAAGAGTTTTGATGGTGATTGTCCCAAAAATAGGATTCGGGCAAAAAAACGGCAGACCCGATTGGAAGGATGTGGGCCGGCCGTTTTTTTTGGAAGGATTAACCATTTTGGTTAAAATTTCTTTTCCATGAAAAACCGGGGGAGCCGCCCGCGGGGCCAGTTGAAACTTTGCGCCCTTCGCGAAATCTCCCCGCCCTTCGTGGTCAAAAAATCTAACTTCGCCCCGCGTTCAAACCATTTCAACCGTTCCGTTTCCATGAAAATACAGCTGCTTCTTGCCTTTTTTTTGCTGAAAACCGCCCTTTCGACCGCCCAATCCAATTGCGCGGACGCTTTTTTATATGAGGCAAATATCCGCGCGATCACCGAGCGCGGCACCTCCGTTTGGGTCGGCACCGACCTCGGTTTGGTGGAAATCGACCGGGCGACGCGGGCGGTTTTGAAAAGGTACGACCGCAACAATTCAGTGATCGACGGGCCGGTGACCGCCCTTGGCATCGGGTCCGACGGCTCACTTTTGGTCGGGACCAACACTTTTTGGCGGACGAAAAACGGTATTTTTTTTCAAAAAGAACTCGACGCGGGCGCAGAGATCCGCGATATCCGCGAGCAAAACGACTCCATAATTTGGGTCTCGACCGCCGTCGGGATCTGGCGGCTCGGCAAGGTGGTCGGTGGCGAACATTTCACGAAATCCAACTCGCTCCTGCCGAACAATTGGGCCAACCGCGCCCGCCCCGACCCGGCTGGAAATATGTGGTTCGGCCTCGGCCAACCGTTTTCGCAGGGCGGACTTTTGAAGGTCCCGGCGGACGGCTCGGCGTGGAAATTCTACAAAAAACCGACCAGCCCGCTGCCGCAAACCTCCGCGGTCCGCGACCTTTTGGTGGACAAGGATGGGGCGATTTGGATGGCCGCTCAGGATCAGATCTTGAAGTTCGACACGGCGGGCGTTTGGGCCAGTTTTGACCCCGAACCGAACTTCGGCGGCGATTATAACGCTTGTTCTATTGCCCAAAAACCGACGGGCGAGATTGTCGTCGGCATGGAAAACGGGGTGGCCGTCCTGTCGCCCGGCGGCACTTGGGCAAGCCATCCGATGCCCGGTATTTTTGGCGATAACGTGTTCATCTTCAACACATTAGCGGCCTCCGACGGGACTGTTTGGGCCGGCTCGAACGTGAACGGGCTTGGCATTTTGAAGGACAATTTGACCCATGCCGTGCCCACTTCCAACGGTTCGCTGCCACTCGCCCCGGTGACCGCGCTGGGGCAATCGCCGGCCGGGAACATTTGGGCGGGCACGTCGTTCGGCGGCCTCGAAACGCTCGAAAACGGGGCCTGGAAATTCATCGATTCGCTCGTCAAAGAGCAGGCGAGCGTCCAAATTTTGGACATCCAGTTCGACACCGACGGCCTTCCGGTCGTGCTGATGAACAGCCTTTGGCAGCAATGGCGGATGCTCAAATACGACGGCACGAAGTTCACGGAATGGACCTCCGGTTTCTCCGGTTTCAACGGAAAACGGCGGCTCCGGCACGCGGGCGGAGCATGGTATGTCAGCACGACGCGCGGCCTTTTTCAGTGGAAAAACAGTGCCTTGACGCTTTTTGACACCTCCAATTCGGACATCCCGACCAACTTTTTGGCCGATATGGACAACGATTCGCAGGGCAACCTTTGGATGGCGACCATCTCGAAGGGACTCGTTTTTTTCGACGGCAACGGTTTTGCCCGCTTCGATTCGGCGACGGTCGGGCTGCCGACGGACTCGCTGCTCGCGCTGACGGTCGGGAAGGACGATTTTCCGTTTTTCAGCGACGCAAAAGGGCGGCTGCTGCATTTCAGCACGGGCGGTTTGCAGATATGGAAGGACACGACCGCCGTGGCCGACAGCCGCATTTTGCTGCTCGACGCGGCCCCGAACGGCGGGATTTGGCTCAACAACAAAAGCGGCGTGACCCGTTTCGACCCCGGTTTCGCGGGCGGGAAATGGCTCGCGTTTTCGGGCGGCGAGCTGCCTTTTGTTGTCGCCGACGGACAGGCGCGGAGCATTTTGGCGACCGACGGTTTTATTTGGGTCGGCAAAAATTCGGGCATCTATAAAATTGACGAAAGCTGCTATCCGCCCGTCGGGACAGACGATGCGCCGAATGTTTTTGGCTCAATAAATGCCTTCCCGAACCCGGCGACGGATTTGGTGAATTTTGGATTTTCAATCAAAAAAGAACTGGAAATTGGCCTAAAACTGGTCAATATTGCCGGGCAAATTGTTCAAATTGAACAAAACCAAAAATTTGCCGCAGGCGAAAACCGGCTCGAGATCAGCCTCGCTGGGCTGCCACCCGGGATTTATTTTTATGAAATCTTGGGCGATGGGCGACGGGTTTCGGGCGGGAAATTGGTCAAGATTTGAACCTCAAAATGCACAACACCTTCCTCTCCATCATCGGCATCATCAACAGCAACCCGGAAACGCGCCTATTGCGCGACTGGCTGACGGGCATTTTTGGCGAGGTCCCAGCCAATTTTTCGGATTGGGAGATAGTTTTGGTGAACAATATCCGCGACCAAACGCCAATCGACACGGCGATCGAGGGGCTGCCGGGCGAGCTTCGGAAGCATATTTTTTTGCTCAATTTGAGCGCGCCCGTCAACCGCAACCACGCTATTTTGGCCGGCCTCGACCGGGCGAACGGCGATTACACGGCCATTTTTGAGTTCCAGTTTTTGGACAGGCCGCAGCTTTTGACCGCCCTTTTTGAAAAAAGCCAGACGGGTTTCGACATCATTTATTTGCGGGGCAAAGCTGGCGAAATGGGTCTTTTTACCCGCATTTTTCATCAAATCCTGCAAAAAAGCGGCCGCCTTGCCCTCGACGAACGGGCGCACGACACGCGCCTGATCAGCCGCCGTGCCCTCAATTCGCTCCTGCGGATGCGCGAAAACATGCGCTACATGAAGGCCATTTACCCGCTCGTGGGCTACAGCACGGCGGCCATCGACGTGCCGGACGCACTGCAGGGCCGCCGCGACGAATCCATCCACGAACGGGTGCGGACGGCGCTGACGGCCATCACTTCGTACACCACTTTTTTGCGCTCGGTGATGGGCTGGATGTTCGTTTTTTCGGTCATCGTGGCGGGCGGCGCGATTTTCAACGCGATAAAAGTGAAGCTCACGAGCGTCGATATTTTCGGCGAGCGGGTCGAGTCGCTCTCCGGTTGGGCCTTTTTGGTCGTGCTGATCTCGGTTTTTTTCGCCATCACCTGCCTCAATTTGTACATCATGGGCATTTACCTGTCCAATATTTACCAAGAAATGAAGGGGCGGCCACCTTATATTATTGAGAGCACGAAGCGGTTTTGAGTTTGAACTTGCGTTTGAATTTTCATGGTTTTGTCAAAGATTTTACGGGTTTTATCGAAAGAAAAATAGGGCAGGGGAGTGGCCTGCTTAAATTTGGAGCATTCAAAATCGAATGAATTGCGCGCGGAGCAAATCCGCAACCCGCAATCCGCTATCCACAATCGAACATGATTTTCCGCATTTTACAAGAAGGTTTCGCACAGGCCTGGTCGCAGTTGATGGGCAACAAATTGCGCAGTTTCCTGTCGCTGCTCGGCATCACGATCGGCATTTTTTGCATCATCGGGGTCAAATCGGCGGTCGATTCGTTGGAGGACAATATCCGCGGGTCGATGCAGAAATTGGGCAACGACGTTATTTATGTCGAGAAGTTCAGCTGGGGCGAGGACCCCGGCGAGAATTTTTGGAAATGGATGAAGCGGCCCAATGTTTCGTTCACCGAATTTGAGTATTTGGAAAAGCGGATGGACACCGCCGAGAAGCTCGGTTTTTGGATGTTTTTGGGCAACAAGACCATCAAGTGGCAGTCGTCGAGCGTCGAAAACTGCTTCATGATGGGTGCGACGTACGATATCGAGGAGCTTTTTCACCTCGAATTTGAGAACGGCCGCTTTTTCAACCGCGTCGAATACGAGACAGCGGTGAACGATTGCTTGCTCGGCGGCACGATCTCGGAGGGGCTTTTTGGTGTGGGCATCGACCCTGTTGGAAAGACGATCACCTATGGCGGCAAAAAACTGCGCGTCATCGGGACGCTCAAAAAAAGCGGCAAGGACCTGCTCAAACCGTTCAATTTTGACAACGCGATCCTCATCGGGTTCAACCTCGCCCGGCGCATCGGCAACGTGCGGCCCAACGGGATGTGGTCGCGCACGAGCCTCATGGCGAAGGCCCGGCCGGGCGTGGATTTGGAGGACATGAAGGACGAACTGGCGGCCAATTTGCGCACCGTCCGCCGCATAAAACCGAGGGAGGAGAACAATTTCGCGCTCAACCAGCTCTCGGTGATCAGCAAACTTTTCGATGGGGTTTTCGCAACGATGAACGGGGTCGGGATTTTTATCGGCGGCTTTTCGCTGCTCGTCGGGATGTTCAGCGTGGCCAATATCATGTTCGTTTCGGTGAAGGAACGGACGAGCATCATTGGGATCAAAAAGGCGCTCGGCGCGAAACGGTGGTTCATCCTGCTCGAATTTTTGATCGAGTCCATATTGTTGTGCATCATCGGCGGCGTGTTCGGGCTGCTGTTCATTTGGCTGACCGTGATGGGCATCTCGGCGGCGGCGGATTTCAACATCCATTTGTCGCCGTGGAACGTGTTCATCGGGGTGTTCACCTCGGTCGTGGTCGGCGTTTTGGCGGGGCTGATACCCGCGATCCAGGCATCGGGGATGGACCCGGTGGAGGCGATCCGGAAATAGTTTTTCATTGAACCGAACAATTCACCTCCGGGCTGTGCAAGCGCATCGCCCGGAGGTTTTTTTTTTGAAAAAACGGCCCCAGAAACCAGTTTCACGCCTTGAAAACTGTGTCATTTGGGCCATCCGATATTTCATAAATCAATTCAATTAGCAATAGACTGCACCCTTTCCTGTCACAGCTTTTGGCAAAACCGGGGCTGTGCTGCGGGGCGTTCACGGCTTAATTGCACAATGTTGGGGGCGCAACTATTTCTTTTTGATTAAAGCTGATATGGCTACTTTGGCATAATTGTTGGTCTTAAAAGACAGTTAAATTGGGTATTTGCCCGGCCTTTTCTTACATCCTTACCCGATAATCCTTTCCTCCGGCCAGCCACGACAATGTGGGAAACTGGTTTCCAAGTCTAAAAATATCATTGAACGACTCAAAGCCGTGGCATCACGGCTTTGGGGGTTGGTAATTTTTTGTCCAAACACACTCAACAAAACTTTTTCAGCTGATGGCCATCAAGATTTTACATCTGCTTTTCCGATTGATTTTCAATGTCCCTGTCCAACCCATTGCTGCCAAAAAACGGCCCATGGGTTTTCGTCGCTTGAAAAATCGGCTGAAAAAACACGTCCAAACCGAATTTCAACTACCCAATCAGTTTGCCCAAACCGGTTCAACTGCACTTAATTCTCCTTTTATGAACTTGTCATTTTACACGATCCAGGCTCAAATTTTTGCCAAAAATGCGCAGCGACCACTGCGGAACTTGGCTGTTTTGATGATTGCACTGTGTGCTTTCGCCGCCAATACCGCCGGCAAAAACCTAGACCTGTTCAATGCGGACATCTATCCGGGCATCGAAACCTATGCAAGTTCGTTGGGTGGCGACCATGGGAATGCGCCTTTGGTTTTGAGGAAAACAGGGCCGGTTTTATTGGAAAACAATGGGGCATTGCTGCCAAGAATATTTTTTGAAGAAAAACCGGCGGCCAAAAAGGCCATGCGCATCCCGTCGAGCGGGCAATTTTTTTTCCAAAAAATGGGGCAAATAAGCCATGCAACCAACCTCGCCCCGCCCGGTGTCACAGGCGACCTTTCGTTGGCCCAAACGCGCACGAGCGCAGCCATTTCGGGGATAGGCGACACAGCCACTTTCCGCATCGTGGTTTATAACGACTCGACCATCGCAACTGAAATTGTATCCGTCCTGGACAATGTCCCGGCGGGTACATCTTTCGTTTCGGGCGTTGCCACACAGGGCAGCTACGACGACGCGACTGGCATCTGGACGGTTGGCACGATGCCAGTCTCCCCCTCCCCCGACTCGGTGATCTTAATCTTGAAAGTGGTCATCGTTGATGCTGGCGTCATTTTTAACCTCGCCCAAATCCAAACGAGTGAATCCGACAAAGACTCCACGCCGGGCAATAGCGACCCGCGCGAGGACGATATCGCCTCGGCCTGCACCTCGGTGCCGTTTGGCATTTCGGCCTGCAAACTGGATACCGTGTTCTTGACCGCGCCCGCAGGGCATTCCAACTATCAATGGTTCCTCGATGGAAACCCGATATCGGGCGCCACCGATTCGATCTATGCGGCCACGACGATCGGTCAATATACTTTTTCGACCAATCTCAACCCGACTGGTTGCGCCGGCGGCAACTGCTGCCCGGTAATCCTAGAACAACTTGTTTGCCTCGGCGATTTGGTGTGGAACGATGCCGACAACGACGGCATAAAAGATGCCAACGAAACGGGAATTTCGGGCGTTCAGGTTCAAATTTGGGCCGACGCGGACGGCGACAAAACGACGACGGGCGACCAAGTTTTGGTCGGCACGACGACGACGGACGGCAGCGGTGTCTATGGTTTCAGCGGCCTCATCGCGGGCGATTATTTTGTCAAATTGACGGGCGTTGGCGTCCCTGCGGGGAATATTTCATCGACTGGCGACGGCCCGACGGATACCGACGGCGCGGGCGCATTCGAGGGCGCATCGACCCCCGACCCGGATAACAACGACAACACGGACGACAATGGCACCCAAATGGGCGCGATGGTCATGTCCGGCGTGGTCACTTTGACCGTCAATGGCGAGACCAATGACGGCGACGCGAACGACAACAACAACCCATCGGTTGATTTTGGCCTTTATACGCCGGTCACTTTGTTCGATTTGGCATTGACGAAAGTCCTGTCAATCGGCCAATCGGCCACTGTTGCGCCGGGCGATGCGGTGAATTATACCATCAATGTCATCAATCAGGGCCTTGTCCCCGCATATAATGTCGAGGTCACGGACTATGTGCCAGCGGGCATGACCTATTTGCAGGGCAACAATCCCGGCTGGGCGTTCGACAACTTGACGGGTCAAGCGACCATTTCGATTGCCGGGCCGATCAATTCGGGCAATTCGTTCACCCTCAACCTTGTCTTGAACGTTGATGCCAACACCTCCGGCCCGGTCACGAACACGGCCGAGATCAGCGAGGCCGACAACGACAACAACCCGAACAATGGCACTGGCACCGACACGGACAGCGATGCCGACAACGATAATGACAACGATATTTTCGGTGGCGACAACATCACCGACAACACCAACAACGATGAGGATGACTCCGACCCGGCAACTATCAACGTGGTCGTCCCGACCGTGTTTGACCTTGCGTTGCAAAAAGTCTTGGCCCCCGGCCAAAGCGTTTTTGTGAACCCGGGCGACCTCGCAACCTTCCGGATCAACATTATCAACCAGGGCCAAACGGTGGCGAAGAACATCGTCATCACCGACTATTTGAACGCCCACGAGCTTTTGGCCGACCTTGATTGGACGCCCGTCTCTGCGACGGAAGCCAATATCACGGTACCTGGAACGCTTGCCATTGGCGCGACGACCTTTGTTGATATCACTGTGCAGATTGTCAGCGTACCAACACAGGGTTCGCAAATCGTCAATTTCGCGGAAATCACCTCCGCAACGGATGTGAACGACAACCCGCGCACCGACATCGACTCCGACCCGAACAACAACAAGGGCGATGACACGGTCGCCGGCCCGATCGACGAAATCGACAACACGGGCGGCGATGAGGACGACCACGACTATGCCGTTTTGATCGACCTCCCGGACTACGACCCGATCGGTTTTATCTATTGCGACAAAACCGGGATGATCATAAAGGGCGGCTCGGTCACGATTGCGCCACCAGCTGGCGGAGAGGTCTATTATGTCAATGGGCTTGACGGCACGAGCGGTATTTACCAGTTCTTCACCAACGGTTTCCCAGGTACTTATACCCTCAATTTCAGCCATCCGAGCGGCTATCCGCTCTCCTCGACCTGCCTCCCGCAGCCGGGCGCGTTCGACCCGACGGGCATGGACGGTGTCATGGGCGTGGACAACGACGGCATTGTCGATGGTTTCATCACCCTCGGACAGGATTCCATCAACGGAAATTTGATCGACAATACCTGCTCGGCCAACCCGTATTTCATGCAATTTGAGCTGGAAGGCGGCGACGACGAGATCCGTTTCAACAATATCCCCGTCTCGTGCATCCTGATTGCCTCCATCGTTTGCAACGACGATGGCGACGACGCGATCAACCCGCAGGACACCCCTGTGGCGGGCGCGATGGTTTATCTCTACGAGTGCAACGGCAATGAGCCGATTGATTCCTCGACGACTGACGCGAACGGAAACTATGCCTTCTCCGGTCTCGTACCGGGCAGCTATTCGGTCTATTTTGATGTCCCGAACGGCAGCCGCCCGGTCACCGGAGGCCCTATCAACCCCAACGGTTTCTCGGACTGCATCACCCTCGGATGGGGCGAGTGCGACACGAACACGGTTATCTGCCTCTACGCCTGCCCGGTTTTGAACGCG
>JANOQP010000782.1:0-6907 GCA_031414895.1 Saprospirales bacterium | reverse complement strand
TTCGGCTGCGTTAACCGCCAATTCAGGATGATTTTTGAAGATAATTTGTCAATTTAGCGAAAAGTCGGCGGCTAAAGCCGCCGGTACACGCCAAGGCTAAACAGCTACGTTTTTTTTTAATAATTGGGTGGCTTGCCACCCCAAAAAACAGCTTGAAGACTGTTTAAAACAATGCGAAAAATCTGCTTTACCGACATCCACGGCCACCTTCGGACGCTCGAGGCCGCGCTCGACCGATGGGCGTTTTCAAAATCGGACAGCCTTTACCTCCTCGGCGATTATGTCGACCGGGGGCCGGATTCGAAGGGCGTGATCGACTTCATCCAAAAGATGAAAAGCGACGGCCACAACGTCCATTGCCTGATGGGCAACCACGAGGAACTGGTCATCCGCGATTTTGACAAGGAATTGAAAGGCATCCGGGCCGACCTCGCCGACCCGGCGACCTTGGCGAGTTTTGGCGCAGCCCGCGCGATCGAAATCCCGGTCGAGTACATCGATTGGATGCGCGGTTTGCCCAATTTTTTGGAGGTGGACAATTATATCTTGGTGCACGGCGGCCTCAATTTTGAGTGGGAGGACCCATTTGCCGACCTCGAATCCATGCGCTGGATCCGTGATTTTTATGACAAAATAGACCACGATTGGCTTGCCGGGCGGGTCCTTTTGCACGGCCACACGCCCATTTTGCAATTTGCGATAAAAATGTTGCACAAAAAACTGGGCGACGGCCAATCGGGCGGGGTGCTCAATATCGACAACGGCTGCTTCATGGCGCACCGCCCAGATTATGGGCACCTCTGCTCATTGGAAATGACGGGCCGCGAGCTGCGTTTTGAGGCAAATTGCGACCATTGAAGCCCAGTTTTTATGGGTTTTTAATAAAAAAAAGCACGGATCACTGCACGTCAAGTGTGATATAAGGCAGGGCCAACCCGTTGGCAGCTTGCCCCAAAATGAGCCGCACCCTTTTTTTTCACTTTTAAAATTCTTGCGAAAAGCATGAAAAATCACATCAAAAAATTCCGGCCCGCGCGCCCGCCCCCCACCATGGGCAGTACGACCCGACACAGATATGAAAAACGAGATAAAAAAATATTGCTCCCAACAGGAGCTGGCCGCAATCGTCGCGGACCCACAACTCGCCGCGCTGTTGCGGGCCGATTTGGTCATGGCCGATGTGCAGGCCGGGTTTTACCGATTGTTCGAGGGCGAAAACGAGTTCCATTTTGCGTACTTCGTTGCGCGGGCGATCGAGCGGCCCTTCCACCATTTTTTATTGACCGAGCTGTTGCCAAGTTCGGAATCATTGGCCGGCTGCCCTAATTATTGGGCGAAGGTTTTGTCCTATTTCACGACGGATTATGTTTTCCGCTACCACGAAACGCGCCGGGGCGAATCACTTTGCTTTGATAAAAAATTGCCGATCAATTTGGCGAGCGTCGTCGGCATTGCTGCATTTGCGGCATGGCTAAAAAGCATTTGCGAGTTCGCCGACATGGCGTGGTTTGGGCAGATGGAACCGGAGTTTTGCCATAAACTTTGGTGCGGTTGGCATTTGGCCTCCAAGTTCCGGCGGCTTTTTTACATGTTCGCCGTCCGTGCCGTTCACCGCTCCTCGTTGGTCGGGCGGTTGGAGAACGGCGTGATCTTGCACTGTTTCTTGCAGTCGCTGGAAATGGTGCAAAAGTCGGCCAAGTTCAACCCGCTGACGGCGCGGAACATGGCCTTTTCGGTCTGTTCGTTTTTGGAGGAAATCCTGCCAATGCTCGAACGCCGGTTTTCCGCCGGGGACATCAAACATATTTTCAAGGAAAATTTTGGGCAACTGCACGCCCATTGGGTGCTGCGAAAAAACCGAAAATTGGCGCTGTTGCTCCAATTCCAGTCGAAGGTCCAGCCCGAACTTTGGTCGGTCGAAGCCCGGTTGCCCTACAAATGGCTGCCCGCTTTTATGCTCTGCCGGATGAACGACGACATTATGGGCGCACTGGTCGGGCACGTCCTTTCGGGAAAATCGGTCCGCAGTTTCGAGGGACTGCCCGTCAAATTGTCGGCAAAAGCGGCGCATTTTTTCATGCTCGCCCCGGCGGAAATCAGCGGGCGGGCGGTTGGTTTGTATGAGGCCCTCCATTTTGCCCGTGCCATGGCCGCGGGTTTGTCGCTGGAAATGTCGTTGGCACTTATCGAGTTCTTCCGGTCAAAATGCAACCCGGATTGGACGCGGACTGCCTTTTTTGAGGAGGTCTGTTTTTTCGTAAAAAAAGTGGCGGACGAGCTGGCCGAGGGCGAGTTGCAGACCCTTTTGGATTTTTTTCACCACGAAAAAACGGACAACGCCCCGTTCAGCCTGAACGGGCGGACGCTCCAATCTGTCCGTCGGCTCATAGTGGATTGGCACCTCGAATTGGCGCAAAACCGGTTTGGCCAAAAAATCCCCAAAGATTGGGCGCCCGTCGCGCTGAACGAATTTCAGCACGAAACGAAAGCGGGGAAACGGTTCGCCATCAATGAGATAACGACCCGAAAGGACATCCTCGCGGAAGGGGCGGCGATGCACCATTGCGTCGCGACGTATGCGCACGGCTGTGCCGCAGGGCAGCATTCGATCTGGTCACTGCGCGAGATCGACCAAAATATGGCCAAGCCGCTCGTGACCATCCAAGTGACCGCCGACCGAAAAATCGTGCAGGCTCGCGGGCATTGCAACCGGATGCCCGTCGCCGTGGAAATCGACCTGATCGGCGAATGGTGCCATGTGGCAGGTTTGGAAATTGTGCGTTTTTGAGCGGCTCAAACCGGCAGTTTGATACAAAAAACCGTCCCCTCGCCAACAACCGACCGTTTCACGAAAATGCGCCCGCCGTGGTATTCGCCGACGATCCGTTTGGCGAGGCTCAAACCGAGGCCCCAACCCCGCGTTTTTGTCGAATAACCGGGCTTGAAAATGGTCGCCCATTTGTCCTTCGGAATCCCCTTTCCGGTGTCGGCGAGGTCGATGCAGGCCCAATTCCCCTGGCGGTAGATGGTCGCAGAGATGGCCCCCTGTCCGTTTTCGAGCGAATCAATGGCATTTCGGATCAAATTTTCCAGCACCCAATCGAACAGGTTGACGTTCAGTTTTACCAAAAAAGGCGGCTCGATGCCGGGTTCCGGGAAGTTGATGGCCACTTTTCGCGGTGCGCGTTTGCGCATATAATCGCCGTTGGCGGCCAAAACTTCGTACAAATCATGCTCTGTGAGGTCGGGCGCGGCCCCAATTTTTGAAAAACGCTCGCTCACTAGGTTGAGCCGCTCGATGTCCTTTTCGAGCTCGGCGAGCATTTCGAGGGTCGCCGGTTCGGCCTCGTGCATCAATTTCAGGTTTTCGACCCATCCGATGATGCCCGAAATGGGCGTGCCGAGCTGGTGCGCCGTCTCTTTCGCCATGCCCACCCAAACGCGGTTTTGCTCCGACCGCCGTGCGCTCGAAAACACAAAATAGCCAAGCCCGACGAACGCCAAGATCAGCCCCAATTGGAAGAGCGGATACCAGCTGAGCAGCCGCAGCGTCGCCGATTTTGTGTAAATGACATAATTTTTGAAAGCCTGCGTCTCGATTTTTATGGTATCGGTTTCGCCCCGTGCCGCATTTTTTTGCAAAAAACGCCGCCCGAAAGCCGTGTCGATCGGCATCAGCCCGGTCGTGTCGGCCTCGTCGGGAGCACCAATGTTCTTGTAGCCAAGCACCTGCCCGGCATCGTCGATCAGCACGACGGGGATGGTCTTGTTGTTGGAAATGAACTGGTTTTGCGCCGTCAGGTCGCAGACGAAAAAATTGGTCGTGTCCGCCGGATCGCCGACGATGCTCGTGAGCGCGAAACCGAAAAGCTCCGCCGTTTGGCTTTCTTGGGAGATGAGTTTGTTGGCCAAATACCGGGTATAAAAAAGCGTCGCCACGACAATCGCCATACCAGAAACGAGCAGCAAGCGGTTGAAAAATCGGCGGCGGGCGTAGAAATCCATTTTTTTTGTTGAAAACGGAAAACCCTCCGTTTATTGGAGGCGAACATCGAACTAATTGCGCTAAAAATTTGATTTTTTTTCTTTTCAAATAATGGAAAAATACCCTTTCATCCCCTTTCAACCCATTGATAATCAAGGAGTTGGATGCCTCGAAGCCGCAAACGCATTTTATGAAAACATGGACGGCCGCCGCTCGGTGCGCGATTTCAGCGACCGCCCCGTGGCCCGCGAGGCCATCGAAAAGATCATCATGGCCGCCTCGACCGCACCTTCCGGGGCGCACAAACAACCGTGGACATTTTGCGCCGTCGCCGACCCGGTGCTCAAGCGAAAGATCCGCCTCGCCGCCGAAAAAGAGGAACACGAAAATTACCATGGCCGTATGACCGAGGAATGGTTGCGCGACCTCGCCCCACTCGGTACAGACGAACATAAACCGTTTTTGGAGGTCGCGCCATGGCTCATCGTGGTGTTCAAAAAAAGCTACGATATTGGCCCAAACGGCGAGCACTGGAAAAATTATTACGTCTCCGAGTCGGTCGGCATCGCCTGCGGTTTTTTGCTCGCGGCCATCCACCGGGCGGGCCTCGTCGCGCTGACCCACACACCGTCGCCGATGAATTTTTTGCAAAAAATACTGGAACGGCCCCAAAACGAGCGGCCTTTTTTGCTCATCCCCGTCGGACATCCGGCTGAAAACGCGATGGTGCCGGACATCAAAAGGAAAGGGGCAGGGGAGGCCATCGCCTGGTTTTGACGCCGTCCGCCGTCCGCCGTCCGCCGTCAATTCACGCTGCCTTGGGCAACCAAATGGAGATTACCGTCCCATCGCCAGGGCGGCTGATGACCTCTAATTTTCCCCGGTTAAGTTCAGCCAGTTCGCGGCAGAGCATGAGGCCGAGACCGGTGCCCTTGCTGGCGACGGCGGTATTGTCGGGGCTGTGTTCGGAAAGGAGGCGTTCGACCTGGGCGGCATCCATTCCGGGGCCGTTGTCGGCGATGGAGAGGCAGATTTGGGTGTCGGATTGTTTGGCGGAAATATCGATTTTGCTGCCGTTCGGGGTGTATTTTAGGGCGTTATCGGTCAAATTTCGGACAAAGCAGGCCAATGCTGCCCGGTCGGCGAAGACTTCAAGGCCTTCGGCAATATCCATATTTAGGGCGATATTTTTGGTATCGAGCGCGTTTTTGAACGCTGCCACGCCCGCTTCGGCCTCTTCTTTCAGCTCGATGTTTTCAGGATTGTAGGGCATCGTGCCGCGCTGGATCAGGGCCCATGCGAGCAGGTTGTCGAGCAGTTTGTTGAGCCCGGCGGCAGCCTCATCGACCGATGCGCCGAGCTGGCTGACGCGGTCGGTCTCTCCCCGGGCGATGAGCCAGTTTATTTTTTTGATCAGGCCGTGGAAAGAGACGATGGGCCCGCGCAGGTCGTGGGCAATGATTGCGAAGAACTTGTCCTTCGTCGAATTGAGTTTTTCGAGCGACCGGTTTTGGGCCTCGATGAGTTTTTTGTGGCTGCGCAGTCGCGAAATGAGCCATGCGCCGCCAAAAAGCAGCAGCCCCATTAAAATCGAAAGGGCGAGAAAATAGTTGTTCTTGACCTTCAAACTTTGGTTTTGGACGGAAAGCAGGGCGGCCTCCTGCTCCTTTTTCTCGGTTTCGTAGGCGATGCGGATCTGTGAAAGGCCGTGGTCATAGGTCTCCGCCGCGACCGAATCTTGCAGTTCAAAAGCCGTTTGCAAATGCTGGTAGCCGAGCTCCGGTTGGCCCGTCGCGAAAAAATATTGCGCCCAAAGTTTCTCGTGCTCGACCTCCGCGTCGGAGGTGATGGTGGCCAGTTCCTCGTTGCCCTTTAAAAATGTATGCGCCGTTTCGGGGCGGTTTTGCACGATCGCAAGCTGTGCCGCAGCCAGTTCCATCGCAAACTTGGCGAATGGGTCATTTGTTTTTTTTGAATAGGAAAGACCTTTTTCCACAAAGGCGTAGGCAGCGGGAATGCGCTTTTGTTTAAGGTAAAATTTCACCAGCGTCCCGCAAAACTGGGCGATGCACGACGGGCAGGTGTCCGCTTTTTCAAAAAGGGCAATCGCGGACCTATAATATTCCTCGGCCTTTTTGGTCGAATCCGGGAAGGTGGCAAAATCATCGGCCATTGCCCCAAGGGCGGTCGCCCGGAGATAATCGGAACCACATTTTTCGGCAGCAGAAAGCGATTGCCGATCATGAAAAAGCGCGTCCCTTGATTGTTTTTGCTCGCCATATATGGTTGCGACGCGCTGATGGGTGTGAAAAAGGTCCTCGGGGTCGCCCGTTTTTTTCTGCTCGTCGAGCAATTTTAGGTTGATGCCGAGCGCATCCTTGAAATTGCCGGCCCTGATATAGAACACAGAGAGGTTCTCCGTGGCACGGCCCAACTGCTTGCGGTCGCCGAGGCTGTCAAAAAGGTGGATGGCCTTTTTTGCATGAAATATGGCCGGCCCGTTTTTGCCCAACAGCCCATAATTGAACGACAAATGGTTCTGCGCCCGGGCCTCAAAATAGGCCGACCGCGCCCGTTTTGCGACCGAGTCCAGTTTTATGAAATAAAGGGTCGACCGCTCCGGGTCGGTGCGCGAAAATGACCGGCCCAGTTTGTCCAAAATGGGCAGCCTTGCTGTATCGGAATTGGCCGCTGCGAGGTCTGTTTCGAGCTGTTGCGGGCTTTTCGGTTCGGTCCGCTGCGCAAGCAGGTCGATCGCGAGGCATATAATAACGGCGGTGATGGGGCCTGCCGGTGCATATTTCATAAGGGTGCAGCTTGTTTTCGGAGCGCAAAGTAGTTTGAATCGGGTGTTTTTTATTAAAACAATTGGCGCAACCGTTTTTGCGGCAATTGCCGCTCGTGAGGGTCTGCGACCCGATA
>JANOQP010000781.1:0-2562 GCA_031414895.1 Saprospirales bacterium | reverse complement strand
AAGAAGGGCGCAGCTTTTTTGCAGAAAGGCATAGGAGATTGTCTATTTTTGTGGCGCGAAAGTAGTGGCTGGACGGCTGCCCAAACCCGTTGGTCTGTTGATTGATTTTGCAAAAAAAGCTGGCCGTCCGAACCGCCCATCAATCAAAGACCGCGCAAAAACATATTTTTATGAATAAAATTGTAGGTGCATTCCTCCTTTTCATGGTCTCGTTTTCGGGCGTTTTTGGCCAGTCAGACCTCCGTTTTGGTTTTCAGGCCAGCCCGTCATTTCAATGGATGCGCAGTTCAACGCCCAAGGAAATCAAGGGCAACGGCTCCAACACGGCCTTCAAGCTCGGCGCGACGATGGAAAAATATTTCCGCCCCAACTATGCCTTCACGAGCGGCCTCGGCTTTTCGTTCAACAGCGGCGGCACGTTGCGCTACGCAAATAAGGGGCCTTGGCTCAAAGGCAGCTTCTCCGACTCGCTCGAGCAGGGCGCGAACATCCATTATCGGGTCAATTATGTCGAGATCCCGTTCGGTTTGAAGATGCGGGGCGGCTCCGGCGAGGATTCGTACCTCAATTTTTTCGCCGAACTGCCCATGCTGACGCTCGGTTTTCGCACAAAAGCGCTCGCCGATATCCGCAAAACGAACACCCAGGACTTGGAGGACATCGACATAAAAGAGTCGTCGAAGGCGCTCAACATGTCGTGGGGCCTCGGTGGCGGCGTCGAGTACAATATCAGCTCGAGCACCGCGCTCGTGGCCGGGCTTTATTACCATCAGGGCTTTTTCGACGTGACGAAAGACGACGGCGACGACTCCAAAAACACTATCCACGGCATCACGCTTCGGATCGGGGTGCTGTTTTGAGGAAGCCCAGGGCTTCTTAAATCGAAATAAACGCGCGTTTTATCTAAATGCCCCGGCCAAACGGTCGGGGCATTTTTAATTTTACGGAAATTAAACGACGGCCCATGAATTTTTCCGAGATCTTCAAAATGGCGCTCCAGAACATCAACAACAACCGCCTGCGCTCGGTGCTGACCCTGTTGATCATCGCCTTCGGCATCATGTCGCTGGTCGGCATCCTGACGGCGATCGATGCGCTGGCCGGGTCGCTGAACGACAGTTTTTCGGGGCTGGGCGCGAACAGTTATTCGCTCAACCCAAAATGGGGCGACGTGAAATCCAACCACAAGGGCAAACAGGCCAAACGCGGCGAGCGCATCAGCTACGACCAAGCAATTGGTTTTAAGGAGCGGTTCGTTTTCCCGGCGAAGGTGAGCGTCTCGTTTTGGGCCGGCGAGGGCCACACCATCAAATGGGCCGACCAAAAGACCAACCCGAACATCGCCATGTTCGGCATCGGCGAGAATTATTTGACCGCGAAGGGTTTTGAGGTCGAGCATGGCCGCGCCTTTTCGGAGGCCGAGATCAACGACGGGCGGCACGTTTGCCTGCTCGGCGCGGACGTGGCCGAAAAACTTTTTGGCAAAAACCATGAGCGGGCCGTTGGCAACGATATTTCGGTCGACAATGCGCGTTATCGGGTTGTTGGCGTGCTGAAATCAAAAGGTTCGAGCATGAACCAGAGCGAGGACCGGCGCATCCTCGGCACGCTCGATGCGGTGAAAACGGATTTTGGGAGCAACGATTCGGGCTTTGATATCCTTATTTCGGTCGATGACGCGACCAATATGGATGCCGCAATCGGCGAAACGATCGGGCTTTTCCGGCAATTGCGCGGCCTCAAACCGGGGCAAGAGGACGATTTTGAGGTCGAAAAAAGCGATTCGGTCGCCGCCGTTTTAAAGGAAAACACCGTCGCGCTCCGCCTCGCGACCGTCGCCATCGGCCTCATGACGCTGCTCGGCGCGGCCATCGGCCTGATGAACATCATGCTCGTCAGCGTCACCGAACGAACCAAAGAGATCGGCATCACGAAGGCCCTCGGCGCGACCCGGCGGACGATCATGATCCAGTTTTTGTCGGAGGCCATCGTCATTTGCCTGATCGGCGGCGTGGTCGGCGTGGTGCTCGGCATCCTGATGGGCAATATCGTGACCCTTATTTTTCACGAAAGTTTCCTCGTGCCGTGGGCTTGGATGACGCTCGGTTTTGTGCTGTGCTTTTTTGTGGGGATCGTTTCGGGGCTTTACCCGGCGTTGAAAGCGTCGCGGCTCGACCCGATCGAGGCGTTGCGGTATGAGTGATGCCGGACGCGCTCATTGCCTGTCGGTAAAATTCCGTTTTTCGGCCGTTTCCTCGAAATAAAGCCTAATTTTGAGGCTCATTCAATCGCTTTCCACGATGACCGCAATCTCTATTTCGACAAAGATCATCCAATCGCCCGACGTTCTGGGCAACCAGCCACATATCGAGGGGCGGCGGATCCGTGTGAAGGATATTGTCCTTTGGTTCGAGATGCTCGGCATGAGCGCGGATGAAATTTCGGACAATTACGATTTGACGTTGGCCGATGTCTATGCCGCGCTGGCATTTTATCATTTGCACCAAAAAACGCTCCGCGCCCAATGGGACAGCGAACAAGCGATTGTTGAGGCCATGAAAA
>JANOQP010000780.1:0-10062 GCA_031414895.1 Saprospirales bacterium | reverse complement strand
CCCGAAAAGCCCCGGCGCGAACCGTTTTGCGCCCGGCACGACCCGGATTTCGATGGGATAAAGCCCGTTCGAGGCATCGGCGGCGGGGGGGAGGTCGGTTATTTTTCCGGAAAAAACGGTTTCCGGGAAAGCGTCGAGTGTGATTTTGGCGGTTTGCCCCGGTTTGAGCCGCGCCCAATCGCGGTCGCTGACGTTGATTTTGAGTACCCAATCGGCCTGCCCTTCGGCAAAAAGCACGAAAACGGGCGTTCCGGGGCCGATGATCTCGCCCGCGTTCATCAGTTTTTTGATGACGCGCCCTGCTTTTGTCGCCCGGATCTCACCATATTTTTGGTTGAAACTGGCAATCGTCAGGTTTTCGCGGGCCATGTCGCGGGCGGTGGTCGCGTTTTGCAAAAGTTCGAGCGTCGCGGCCGAATCACGCCGGAGGCCGGTTACGCGGGCGAGGTCGCGGTCGGTTTTTTCGACGGCGCGGGTCGCTTGGCCGACTTGCGCGTTGATCTCTGTCAAATCAAGCACGGCCAAAAGTTGGCCGGGGCGAACGACATCGCCCTCGTCCACAAAAATTTTGTTGATCACGCCAGGGACCTTGAAGGCCAACTGCTGCTCGCTGGCCGACGTGATAAAACCGGCGCCCGCAACGGGCAGGCTCATCGTTTTTTGCTCAACGGGGACGGTTTTTATGGCAATGATTTCATCGCCCCCGGCGGCGGTTTCGGTGGTTTTGGTTGGCTCGTTTTTGCCGCAGGCGGCGAAAAAAAGGAGGGCGGCAAAGGCCGTTTTTTTGAGCATTTCAAGTTGCATTTTTCGCGAATTGTTTTGGTCCACCAAACTCTGAAATGGAAGAACAGCCGCCTCGCCGAATGGTTTTGTCAAAATTCGACCTCCTGTTCCTTCACAATTTCACCGCTCCCAGTGGTCAGTTTTAGGGCATATTTTCCCTGTTTCAGCCCTTTCAGTTCGAGGTGCAGGCTCGCCCGGTGGTCGCCCGCCGTGTACGGTTTGTCTTTGTAAAGCACCTTCACAGACTTGCCCGATTCGTCAAAAAGGGTGAGCGTCAGTTTTTCATTTTTCAACAAAACGTATGTGTAATTGCCGTCCACGACCAATGCCTTGCCCTCAAAAGCGGCCTGCCCCGGCACGTTGCGCGTCTCATATCGGATCCGGTAATTGGGCGGTCGGCGGTTGAGCAACTGGCAGGCATGGTTCGTCATTTCGTCGTTGCCGATGCCCGCCGGGTTGAAATTCCCGGAACCGCAAACCGACCAGATCGCATTTTGTGCGCCGCTGTCGGCGAGCTTCCCTTTTTCGGCCAAAAATTGGAGCATTTTCAGCACCGGCCCGGCGGCCATCGCCCCGACAGCAAAGGCCGAGTTCATCGAGGGGCTGGAATCGAAAGACTCGGTGCAAAAGGTTTTGACCACCGCCTCGCGTTTTTTCCCTGCGGAAATGACCAAAAGTTGCTCCTCCCCGACGACCAAACTTTGTTCATTTTCATTGGCCGGGACAAAAAGTTGACCCTGCGGGACCCGCAATTTTAGCGTCGAGCTGCCCGTGTTTTCGATCGAAAGATTGAGCAGAGCGTAACCCCCGGGGCCGCTGAAATTGATTTTTATCATGTTTTTGGCGACCGCCTCGGCCAGTTCGACAATGGCCCGGGCAGGTTGTTTGGTCGTTTTTTTGGCCGTTTTTTGAGAAAAAATTGGCGCCGATGCGAGCAGGAAGGCCGCGAAGAGCAGACAGGTCTTGTTCATTTTTGGAAAGTTTAGTTGAAAAAATAGGCTCACTTGTCTGACAAAAGTTGGAAAATTTTAGGTGGGACAGGAATGCAAAAGCATAAAGCCAAATCCCAAAAATTAGTGCCTCCCGCGCCCCATTTCACCAAAAAAGTCAGGCCTCTTTCGGGTAGTCCCTCAAAAAGGAAAACCGGTAGCCCGCCGATTTCAACAGTCGGATAAGCCGCCGGACGGTCTCTTTTTCCTGAAAATGCCGCTCGTGCAGCAACAGCACGACATGGTTTTTGGTAAAAACCTCGCCGTCGCGGAGGTGCTTTTCGATGTCCGCAACGACCTGTTCGGGCGACCCTTTTGGCAGCCCAGTTTTCCGGAAATAATGCCACTCGACATCCCAGCCGAAGACGCGGAAACCGTTTTCGCCGAGCAGTTTGCCCGAACTTTCGCCCGTCGGGAAGATGCACTTTTCGCGCCCGCCGAGGTCCCAAATGGCGCGGCCCGGCAGCCGGGCGATCCGGTTTTCGATCAACATCTTCTCCTCGTTCTTTTTGAAATCGCGCAGCACGGCGCCCGGGTCGAGGTACCAATTATCGTAATCGTTATGGGCGTGGCAAAAACTGTGGTTGGCCACCTCTATCAGCGGAGAAGCGTGGTAATTGTTGATAAATTCGGCACGTTGGTCAGTGATGCAATTTGCGCCCACCAAAAAGAGGGTCATCGGCACGTTTTCGGCCTCGGCCATCGCCAAAATATCGCCCGAAAACGCGCTCGGCCCATCGTCGATGGTGAAATAAACCTGGACGGTTCCCGAATCGGCTGCGGCTGTTTTCGGCTCGGCAAATTTGGGCAGCGAGTCGATCGGCCCCGGTTTTGGAAGGGGCGGTTTGGTCGCAATTTCGCGGTTTTCGCACGAAAAAAGGGAAGCTGCCGTCAAAAGCAGCGCAAAAAATCGGGTGGCCATGGGAAATTTATTGGGCAAGGTTTTCTCAAAAATGCGCTGTCGCTGGCCTAAAAAGGCTCAACCCTCGCTTGTTTCCGTGTATTTTTTGAAATTGTTGAGGATTGCCTGCCAGCCGCCCTTTTGCATTTCTTCGGCGTTTTCCGCTTCGGCCTCAAAACGCTCGACGATTTTCGTTTCGTTGCCGTTTTCTGTAAAATCGATGGACACTTTTCGCCCGTCGCCGTCAATTTCATAGGCAATGGTTTTATGCTCGACGACGGACGTGTATTTGCCGCCAAAATCGAACTCAAAACTGCCGTCCCGGGCCGCCATTTTGGAGACAAAACGCCCGCCCGTGCGGAGGTCATTTTCCGCGCTCGGGGTGTGCCAATCGTCGGAGGCGTTGTTCCAGTTGACGATATGTTCGGGGGCAGTCCAAAATTTCCAGGCTTTGGCGATCGGCGCGTGAACCGTCGCCTCGACGGTGATGACCGTTTTAGGAGAAGCTTCCATAAATTATTAAAATTTGAGTTGAATTTTCATTGATAAACCTTCTTCCCGCGCCGCAGCCAAACGCCCCAGGCCCGGTCGAAGGCATGGACGCGCCCGGTCTTTTCGCCCGATGGGGCCACGACGGGATGGCCCTGATTGACCCATTCAAAAATCCCGCCGTACAGGTTTTGAACGTCCGAAAACCCGGCGGCCAGCAGTTTTTCCGACACTTTTTCGGAACGGTAGCCGACCGAGCAATAGACGATAACCCGTTGATTTTGAGCGAGTTGCGCGGCACGGGTCGGGTCGAAATCGTCGTAGCCGACCCAAATCGCGCCCGCAATCTGGCTCACGTCGAACTCCTTTTTTTCGCGGGCATCGAGGAAAATGGCGGTCGAGTCCGCGGCCGCTTTTTCCACCGAAATTTCCGGGACAGCGTGGGCGAGCAGTTTTTTGAGCATCAACCGATAGGCCCCGTTTTCGACCTGTGCCCAAGTTTGCGCGGCAGCGAAAAGGAGGGTGCCGGCAGCCAGCCACGTTATTTTTTTTGAAAATTTCATTTAAAAAAATCAGGTTTTTACAAAATGGAGCGTCTGGGAATTCGCCCCGGCAGCATTTATTTTTACAAAAAACAGGCCGCCTCCCGACGGCAATTTTTCTGAAGGGAAACGGACTTGGCCATCCTCGAAACCCGTCTGTTTTTCGGAAAAAACAAAACGCCCTGCGGCATCAAAAACGGTCAATTCAACCATTTGGTTTTCGGAAAAATTTTGGGCGGACTTGTTCAGCAAAAAAACGGGGCCGTCAGAAACCGGGTTTTGCGAAAAACGCCAAAATGGGCCAGCAAGTACCCATTCAAACGAGATAACCGCTTGATTTTCAATGCCTTCCGGCGAAAATCCCCGGCTTGCCGTCGGCCAATCAGTCAACTGGAGCGCGGTTTTCAGGCTGCCTTTTTTGATCGAACGAAACTTGGCGCGGAAGATTTTTTCGGAAAAGCCAAACCTGTTTTCGAGCAGAAAACACCCCGTCAAAAGCCCATCGCCAAGCCTGTTTGTTCCAAAAAATTCACCTGTCATGCCCGGCAAAAGGGGTTCGACGGATTCGATTTCGAGCATTTTTTTGTCAAAACCGAGCGTGAACTGGCCAGCGACCAATCCGGCGGTGCTTGCCGAAAACTCGGCCTCGAAAACTTCACCGGCCTCGAAATCCCGGTCTTTTGTGAAAATTTCCAGCACGTTCCGGTCGCTGGCTGTGGCCGAAAACGGCATCCAATCGTTGTTCACGTCGCCGATTTTTACGCCCGTGAACTCAAAAAAAGTCGTGTCCACTGTCGGTGAAATAAACTGGCGGATTGTGTCGGGCAGGTTTTCCTCCGCCGGGTTTTGGCTGGTGAAAACAAAGTTTTTTGGGTAAAAACGCCAGCTCGTATTCGCCGGAAAATCGGCGTAGATCCCCAAAATGAGCTTCCGAAGTTCGACGATATCGTAGGTCGTGACCTGTTTGTTTTTGTTGATATCGGCGGCGATGAACTGCCACGGCTGGGTGAACGGCACGACGTTCAGGATATGTTTCGACATCGCCACAAGGTCGAAAGTGGAGATGCCCGCGAGCGGTTCCGTCTTTTTGGAGACCTGATATTTGGCATCGGCGCAGGTGTTGTCGGACGTGTAAAAATTGCCGTCCGGCTCGGTCGTGACCGTGTAAGTGTTGATTTTGACCCCGGGAACGGGCAAATTGGCCGGGTTTCTTACCGAAACGACCGTTTTTCGGCTGAACGCAAAACCGAGGTTGAGCGAGTCCATCGGGTAGGTCCAGATGCCGCGGCCCCACGATCCGGCGATGATCCGGCGGTTCACCGTGTCAAGTTCGAGGTCGAAAATGGGGCAGCCAATGCTGTTGCTCCCGATCGATTTTTGGATCTTTTTGCCCACGGACAGCCAGACCGTCCAGTCGGTCGCGACGGCGATGACAGAGTCTTGCGTGTTGGGCATGACCAAAAAATCGTTCACCGGGAAAAAGGGCCAATCCGAGCCGACCAAGTCTTGCCACGTCGCGCCGAGGTCGTCGGAACGGTACAATTTCGCCTCGTACTCCCCCACCCGATAGCCGCTCATGCTGGCAAAAAGGCGGTCTTTAACCGTCGCCGACCAGCGCACTTGGGTGATATATCGGTCGGGCAGCCCGGCGGTCACGTTGGCCCATGCACCCTGCGCGGTTTTCACCCAAACATTGCCGTCGGAGGTGCCGGCCGCCAACCGCCCGGCCTCGAGCGGGCTTTCGTCGATGGTCGAAACCGTGTGGAAACGCGCGCCGAAAATGTTGCCATCTGTCAAATCGGGCGAGACCGCTTGCCACAAAAACGCGGGGCCTGTGGTGTTTTTATAGACCTTGAAAGTGCCACCATAAAGCACGGCCGGGTCGTGCGGGCTCATTATATAAGGAGTGTCCCAATTCGATCGGTCGGTCGTGCCGAGGGCGCTTCCGATGGAGTTCCAGTTTTGCCCGCTGTTGCTGGTGCCGTGGACAGAGCCGTTTTGCGTCTCAAAATAATAGGTCTTCGGGTCGATCGGATGAAATGCGGAGCGGAAACCGTCGCCGCCAAAAACGGAGGGCCATGCGTTGAAAATGCCCAAATTGCCGTGCATCGTTCCGTTGTCCTGCGACCCGCCGTAATAATTGTTCGGCTTGTGTGGGTTCCACGCAACATGATAAAATTGGGTGGTCGGCAAATTTGTGATCCGGGTAGAGGCCGTACTGTTGGTCGGGATATGGTAGATGCCGCCGTCGCAGCCGACGAGCCGCGAGCCGTCGGGCCTGAAAACGAGGTCGTGGACATCGGGATGGACGGTCACGTCGGTCGAAAAACCGTTGTCGGGCAGCGACCTTTTGAAGATGTTGAGGCCGAGGCAATAAAGCCGCTCGTCGTTGGCCGGGTCGAGCCGGATCTTGCAGAAATACCAGCCGAAATCCACAAAAGCGTTCGCCAGCCCGGTCGTATTGATCGGGGCCCAGGAGTTGCCGCCGTCAGCCGTTTTCCAGATTCCGAGGAATTTTGCGGTGGAATCCGCGAAGACCGCGTAGATTTTATCGGGGTTCGTCGGCGACATGATCAGGCCGGGGCGGCTCGTCGTGAAAGTTGGGAGGCCGTTGGTCAGTTTTGTCCAGTTTTGCCCGCCGTTGGTCGTTCGCCAAATCTTGGTGTTTGGGCCGCCAATCAGGCTTTCCGAGTTCGTGCGGATGCGGTCCCAGGTTGCGGCGAACATAATCTGCGGGTTTTGCGGGTTCATCACGAGGTCGATTGCGCCCGCTTGGCTCGATGCATAAAGCTTTTTTTCCCAAGTGGCCCCGCCGTCCGTGCTTTTGAAAACGCCCCGAAACTGGTCGCGCTTGAACGGGCTTCCCATGCTGGCCCACCAAATCTCGTTGGGGTTGGTCGGGTGCGCGATGATTTTTGCATTGACGGTAAAGCCGAGGCCGTTGTTGAACCCTTTCCAAGTTTCGCCGCCGTCGGTGCTTTTCAAAATGCCAGAATTGGTCGAAGGATAGGACGAAATGTTCGGGTCGCCCATGGCCGCCCAAATGGTGTTCGGGTCGCCCGGTTTCCACGAAAAATCGGCGACGGCATACGCAAAGGTCGCAGTGGTCGCGGACACGAGTTTCCAGCTTGCGCCGCCGTCGATGCTTTTGTAAATGCCGCCCGTGGCAAACCCGGCGAGCAAAAAATCGGGGTTGTCGGGACAGGCCTTGATGACATTGCAGCGGCCAGAAATGTTGCCCGGGCCCTCGAGCGACCATTTGGCCCCCGGTTGGCAGGGGTCGTTGCGCTCGGCCATTTTTTGGGCAATTTCGCGGCCTTTTTCGGCAAAAGCCTCGGCAGAAAACTGCCGGTCGGGCCAGCTGCGGATCTGCATGAAATGGTCATATGGGGCCATCGACGGGCCGCCGGGCCGTTCTTTTTCCTTTTTTGATCCCCAAAAAAAAGCGAGCGAGGCCAGCAGAAAAATGGGGAAAATCAGTCGTTGGATATTTTTCATGGGAACAAATCGGTCCGTTTTCGGGCAAAATTACCACTATTAAATTCCGGGCGTGGTCGGCGGGTTTCGCGGCTTCCCGTCCTTCGTCAACCGCCGCCTGACCGAGCGGATCATGGCCAAAATTTGCACCTCATAATCCGGTGCGGTCGCATATCCAGCTCGTGCTATGGCCGCGCCAAATTCCTCCGGGCTTGGCGTTTCGGATTTCATCGAAAACTGCCAAGCGGGCTGATAACGGTCTGCCGCGCCCAGCAAACGGGCATGGTCGGCGAACGAATCGTAGGCCGTTGGGTATTTTCGGAACCAATCTTTTACCGTGTATTTCCACCTTTTGCCCGGTTTGACCTCTTCGATGAAGAGGATTTCGGGGAAAACCGCGTCCGGTTTTGACAAAAATTCGGTCGTCGTGACCAAATGTTCCCGTTCCGGATGGCGGCCCGTGCCTTTCACGCCGAACATATTGTTGCCCGCGACGGACTTGCCCCAACCGGTTTCGAGCGCGGACTGTGCGACGACAAAAAGCGCGGGCAGCCCCGTTTCGTCCTCGACTTTTTGGGCATGGGGGTAAAATTGGTTGACGAATTCAAGTGGTGTCATTTGAAATGAAGGAATTGATTGGTGAGGAATTGGGGAATTTAGCGTCGGGGCATCGACCAATTTCCCGTATAAAATGCCATTTTCGACAAAGATAAATGAGGAAGTCCGGCCAAAAAAGCATCTCGTGTCCAAGTTTCAGAATAGGCCCGGATCAAATTTTCGGGCAAATTTGGCTTTTATTCCCTTTCGGGTGATAAATGCACAAAAGCCAAAAACCAACCAAACTGTCATTCCGTAGGAATCTGCCCAAATTTCAGCACGAATTCTCGGGCAGATTCCTACGGAATGACAGTTGTATTGAGATTTAAATTTCAGGTTGTATCACCCGAAAGGGAATAAAAAAACGCCCTAATTTTTCAATCAAATCCCCCGGTGCTGCGACCACCTTCTTCAATTTTGAATCAAAAAAACAGAGCCGCACCCGCCCGGCGTTTGCCAATTCCCCTTTTTCGTTGAAAATCTCGACATGAAAAGTGATGTGCTCGCTCGGCAGCTCGCGGACCTCGGAGCGCACCCTCACCATTTCATCGTAAAAAATGGGGCGCACGAACCGCATCTCCAACGACACCACGGGCAGCCAAATGCCGTCGCGCTCCTCCATTTCCTTGTAGCTCAAACCGAGCGCACGGATCGCCTCGACGCGGCCCACTTCATAATATTGGGCATAATTGCCGTAATAAAGATAGCCCATTTGGTCGGTCTCGCCATACCTGACGCGCATTTGTGTCTCGTGCTTGAACATGGTCAGAGGTACGGATTTTTGGGCAATTTCAAAAACCGGTAATCCGCTTTTTTCAATGCTGAAATCATTTTTTCGTCAGGCATTTCCTTAAAAACGATGGTCGCAAGGTTTTCAAAAGGGATCAATTTCAGCCAGCTCAAAATGTTTTTACAGGCCAATTTGAAATCGACCATCGTGCCAATTTTGTTCGTCTTGTCGCAATGAAATCCCTTAAAAGCGATGGCGGGCAAATTGATCGCGCAGGCCATTTTCTCGAACTCGCGGGCGGAGACCTTGAACACAAAATTGCCGACCGTTTCGTACGAATATTGGTTGCGCCAGACCCGGTTGAGCAGCGCGGGCGACACCTCGTCAAGGAGGTTTTTGACAAAAAGCAGCAGCGGCATCTTGCTCAAAATATCGAGCGGCTCGAGGATGACGGTGCCCTTTTTCGCGACGCGCAGCATTTCATAAAACCCGATCGCTGGGCGCGGAAAATGGTGATATGCCTCTTTGCAAAGCACAAAATCAAAAGTTTCCTTTTCAAAAGTGAGCTTTTCGACGTTTTCGACGGCATATTTTTCGATGAAACCGATGTTTTTCATGCGCCGCAAATGGATGTCGGACAGGTCGGAAGCCACGACATCGCCGCCTTTTTCCTGCAAATAATGCGCGTCCGAGCCGTGCATATCGCCGACGGTCAGCCAAGTTTGGCCGGGCCCGGCGAGTGCGTCGAGGTTCTTCAAAAAAAGGCGATGGATGAACTGCGATGGGTGTTTTTTGTCCATCCAAACGGCCACATAATTGGCCGCTTTTTCGTCGTCCTCCAATTTTTCAAACAGGTGCTTTGTGTGCGCGGCGACCGATTTATCGAAGAAATCGCTCATTTTTCGACCGGGTTGAGGGGTTCGCGCTCGATTGGGCAGGTCATGCAATGTGAGCCGCCGCGGGCCCGTGAAAGCTCGCTCGATGGGATCGTGATGATCGTGTCCTCTACTTTTTCGGGGTCCACTTTTCCGTTGGCGATGTCTTTTAGGAGCTTGTCGGCATTGACCACTTTATAGCCCGCATCTTTGAAGGCGCGTTCGGTCATCGGGTTGCGGTCGTAGGTGACAGCGACGCCGGGTTTGAGGGCGACGAGGTTGCAACCGTCGGTCCATTGTTCGCGCTCTTGATAGGGCGTTTCGCCGCCGCCTGCATAAATAAATTCCATGTTCGGGTTGATCTCGGCTTTCATAAAATCGACGATCGTGCCATACTCGACCTCTTCGCCGTTCGACCGATAAACGTCCACAAAACTGCCAAGTCCGTCTTTTATCAACGGCTTGAAAGCGACCACATGGTTGCGGTTTATCTGCGTAAAGACCGTGTCGATATGCATATAGGTGCGCTCGGCAGGGATGTTTATTTGAACGATGTTCTTCATGATCCCGCGCTCAAAAAGGTGGTTTTTGAGGCTGTGAAACGAGTAATCATTGGTCCGTTCGGAGCACCCAATCAGCAAGGTATCGGGGTTGAGGATCATCACATCGCCGCCTTCGA
>JANOQP010000779.1:0-12422 GCA_031414895.1 Saprospirales bacterium | reverse complement strand
TCAACTGGCACAACCCATCCATTATTACTCAAAATGTGGCACTTGCGACTCAAAACGTGGCCGATGGAACTCAAAACGCGGCTTTTCCTACTCAAAATGTGGCACTTGCGACTCAAAACGTGGCCGATATGTACTCTAATTCATTGAAAATCAATTAGTTATGCTCGCCCAAAACAAGAAATAAAACAAGTTAAAATCAAGCTACAAAAACAGCGAAACCGTACTCAAAATGTGGCCTTTGTTATTTTTCCTAATTTAGTTAAAAAAAAAAAGCCGCCTCAAAACCCGGTTTGAGCCAAGAATTTAGGTTGAATCAAGAAACTTGGCAGGCGCAAGCGATTTTCGTACTCAAAATGTGGCTTTTGAACAACATCGCCTACCTTACGCCAGCCGTTTGGGCGGTTTCTAAAAGCCCTTTTTAAAGTAAAGGCCACATTTTGAGTATTTGTGGCCTTTGATTATATGCTCTAATGCGCCAGCTTGATTACAGCAATTGATTTTTTGGGCAGACCAATTGACTTGGGTTAAAAAGATTATTATTTAAAAATATTTAATAAATAAATAAAAATGCTGTACAAATAAAGCAATTTGAATAAAAGGCCAGTTTATGCCAGCAAATGCTGTAAAAATAAAGCAAGCCAAGTAGCTTTGCCCCAATATTTCAGCAGTTCAAAAAGACAAGTCCAGTCATGATTATTGCAGTCACCAACTTGAAAGGCGGGGTTGGAAAAACAACCATTGCCACCAACCTCGCCGTTTGCCTTGCCTATCGAGGGCATCAGGTCTGCGTCGTCGATACCGACCTCGACCAGCACTCGTCGATGGAATGGGCAGGTGCCCGAGAGGACAGCCTTGTGCGTGTCCCGGTTTATGGCGTGGCCGAAAAGCAGCTCAACAAAGAGGTTGAAGACTTGCGGAAAAGGTTCGACTTCGTCGTGATCGACGGCACACCACACCTTTCGGAGCTTGCTGACCGCACGATTTTGGCCAGCGACATTGTCCTGATCCCGTTGCTGCCGAGCATTTATGACTTTCGGGGCTTTGAGAGCTTTTTAAAGCGATTCAACCAGGTTCGCAATCTCCGGGAGGCCAGTGGCGGAAAAGTTGCCGCTATGGTCGTTTTAAACCGTGTTATGCCCAATACGAACATCTCCAAAGACATCGAGACGGCAATTGGCGAACATGACATCCAATTGGCCCGCACAAAGCTTATCAACCGGGTCTCCTACGTCGATTCTGCGACGACAGGGCAGGGGGTTGTTGAGTTCCGGGACAAAAAGGCCAAGGATGAGATTGAGGCTTTGGCGGATGAAATTTTGGCGACGCTACAGCAATTTCATGCAGAATGATGCAAACTATTTAATTGTACTGTATTTTTGCAGAAAAATAATGAATTATGGCAGAAAGAAAACCCATTGTCGCCAAAAAGGTGACCGTTGATGTCTCGGCGACCGAACAAGAAAAAGTCCTAGTGCAACTTCAGCAGCAGGACAAGAAAAAGAACATCCAGCGCATCACAGTCGATTTTCCGCAGTTCCTCTACGACCGGATGAAAGTCGAGATTGACGATACTGGCCAAACGATGAAAGGATTCATCGTCGGCCTTGTCCGCGATCATTTCACTAGGAAGGAAAATTGAGGCTTCCGCGGCACTCATTTTCGTTTTACCACTCTTTTGCTTTCCCGACGAAGAATTGACGTCCTCGTGTTTGAACGGTCGTCCCGGGCGAAATAAAAGAGGTTTTGTTTTTTCAAAAGAGGTTTTATCCCCAGCGCAATGACCGACAAATTTCAAGGTGGCAAATCGTGCCCACATGGATGGGCGTTGGGATTAGGTAAATGCGGCAAGGGCGAAAAGTGTCCAGTGTACCAAATCAATGATATTGCTGTAAAAAGCTGTACAATTATTGTCTTGTACAGTATAATTAAGTATTTAGCTGTATAATTATAGCAAATTGCTGTTAATGCTAAATATTGTAGAGCATTCAACTAATAGTAAATCATTATGGAGCAATACAACCGCATTGTCCTTTTTCAGGAAAAAGCAGTTCGGCGCGTTTGGCACGATGACGAGTGGTACTTCGTTGTCGAGGACATCGTGGCCGCACTAACCGAAAGTTCTGACCCTAAACAGTACATCCGGCGCATCCGAAGCCGCGACCCACAACTTTCGGAAGGGTGGGTACAAATTGTACTCACCCTTTTGGTTGAAACACCGGGGGGCGTACAGCGCATGAACTGTGCGAATTCAAAGGGTCTTTTCCGCCTAATTATGTCCATCCCGTCGCCGAAGGCCGAGCCGTTCAAACTGTGGCTGGCACAGGTCGGCAGCGAGCGGATGCAGGAAATAGAGAACCCCGAGCTTGCCGCGCAACGGGCTCGGTCGCTTTATCGGGCGAAGGGTTACAGCGACGAATGGATCGAGATGCGGATGAAAAGCATCGAGCTCCGCGAACAATTGACCGATGAATGGAAGGGTAGGGGAGTGCAGGAAGGCATCGAATACTCCATCCTGACCGCGGAAATTTCGAAGGCAACCTTCGGCATGGCGCCTTCGGAGTACAAAAACTTCAAGGGTCTGAAACGCGAAAACCTCCGCGACCACATGACCAACCTCGAACTGATTTTCACGATGCTCGGTGAGGAAAGTACAAAGACAAAGGCCGTTGCCGCTGATGCGCAAGGTTTTTTGGAGAATCAGGATGCGGCAATAAAGGGCGGACGCGCCGCAGGGAAGGCACTCAATGCTTACGAGGAGGATACGGGCGACAAGGTCATTTCGGATAAGAATTTCCTCGGGCAGATTCAAGAGGCAAAAAAAGGGAAGCGGTTGCCGAAAGCCCCGGACGAGGTTGAATAAGCATAATAATGCTGTAAAAATATTTATTATGCTGTAATTGTATAGCATAATTATGTCATTTTTTCATAAAAACTGAAAATGGTAGGGGGTATCTTTTTTTATGAGCAGGATATCAAACCCGCCCATTTGCCTGCCAACAGCAGATATTTTCCAAAAACAGTAACAATCCCCTTTTTGCTGGCACAAATGGTCAAGGAGCATCCACCCATTTTCAGCAAAAAGATTTTTATGAAAAAAAGGACCCTCGCCCTCGCGCTCTTTTTTGCGTTCATGGCCGCTGGTTTTGCCAAAAAATTGGGGAACAGCCCGCAACTTTTCACGGTCGCCGACCCAGATTTCGAACTGGTTTTTGAAATAAACGCCTTCCCGATCCCTGCGACCGAGCGGTTGATGGTCGAAACGGATTTTCCCTATCCGGTGGTTTTCCGCCTTTTTTCGAGGGTCGGGCAATGTGCCAAATCAGGACAATTGACCAGCGGCGAAATTGGGGTGGGGGAGTTGCCGAACGGGTCATACTGCCTCGAACTGCGGACGGCGGCGGGTCGCTTTTTGACCGCCCTTTAGATAAAAAAATGGTGAAATGCGCCTTTCCAAGTCCGATTTGGACAATTTCAACTAAACAATATGTGTGTGCCGACGGGGGCTTTTGCACGGGTGCAAGGTATTTTCACCGCCCAAACGACACCTATGCAAGACTTCACCGACACCCAACTGCTCGACGGGATCCGCTCCGGAGACCGCCACACGCTGACCTTTGTCTACCAAAAATTTGCTCCGATGGCCCGACATATCACGGGCAGCCAAGCCGACGCGGAGGCCGTGTTTTCGGAGGTCTTGGAATCCATTTGGCGGCGTTCGCAGGCCGAAAAACTGGTGCTCACCTGCAAGTTTTCGACCTACCTGTACGGCTCACTTTGGCGGGCTTGGGCCAAAAAACAGCGCAAGCCGATGAATTTTCAACACCAGGTCTCCGTCGAGCACCTCGATTCGGTCAAGTATGCGGAGCAGATGGACGAGGATTTCGAGCGCACCGACCGCGCCCGGCTCGTCAGCGAAAGCCTCGTCAAACTGGGTGGGACCTGCCAAAAACTCCTCCAACTTGCCTTCATGGAAGACCGCTCGAACGAGGAAATTATGGTCGAAATGCAGTTTTCGTCCGACGGGTTTCTTCGGAAAAAGAAGACCGAGTGCAAATCCAAGCTCATCGAACTCTGCCGGGCCGATGCCCGGTTCAATCAACTCTCAAGCCTCGCCGCCTAAACCATGCAAGATCGCGACACACAAATAGAAAACTACCTGCTCGGCAAGCTCACCGCTGCCGAAAAACAGGCCTTCGAGTCCGAAATGGGGCGAGATGCGGTGCTTTCCACGGAAGTTCACGAGCAGCGGTTCATCATCGGCGGCTTGAACGATTCGCACGGGGCGGCACAGTTCCGCGCCCTTTTGGCCGATATTTCCGCTAAAAACGCGGCTGAAATCCCGCCAACCGCCCACCAGATCGGCGGCGGGCGGGTCGTGCCGATGCGGCGGCGGCTGTTTTCTTCCCTCGCGATTGCGGCATCGCTCGCGCTCGCATTTTTTGGCTGGAAATACTTTTTGGCAAGCCCGACCGCCTCGCCTGAACAACTTTTTGCCGCCAATTTCACCCAACCGGAAGCACTTTCCCTCGGCGGTGTTCGTGGCGGTGCGGCATCCGACCCTGACAGCTTGGCCATCGCCCTGACTGACGAGGCCAATGTGTTTTTTCAAAAAAAGGATTTCAAGAACGCGCACGAACGGCTCGACCGGGCCATTGCGGCGGCTAAATCCCCGGCCAAGAAATCTGCCGCGCTGCGGGCGAAGGGCCAGGCTTTTTTGATGGAAAAAAAGTTTGAGGAAGCCGAAACGGCCTTTCTGAAAATAACCGGCGAATCTGCCGAGGAGCGCGATTGGTTCGTTGCGCTTGCCGTTTTGGCGCAGCCCGAAAGGGTGGGGGAGGCGCGGCGGCTTTTTGAGGCTTTTGCCAAAAACAAAGACTACGAAGGGCCGCGACAAGTGAAGGCCGCGAAGATTTTGGAGGATTTGAAATGACAAAAAAATGCCGCCCCGATTCCGGGGCGGCATTTTTTTGCCTTAAAAAGAAACTCACATCCGCACGACCGCCAGTTTCCGCGCGACCGGCCTAAAACCCTCCGCCCGCACATAAACCACATAAATCCCCGCTTCCCAGTTGCCGGTTTCGATGGGCAGATATGGGTTGGCGGCGGCTTCCATTTTTTGTTGGAAGACCAATTTCCCTTTCAGGTCAAAAGTCGCCACGTCGATTTCTTTCCCAAAAAATGCGGACAGGTCCACCGTCGTCCCATCGGTCGCGGGGTTTGGCGCGAGGCTGAAATCGGGGGTGTTTTCAGCAAAAACTTCCTCCGTTTGGCGGTCGCCGGGATGGAGTTCGTCCACCACTTTCACGACATAATCTTCGACTTCGCCGAGGCCGACATTGCCGCAGGCGGGCGGCCACGAACCGCGCTGCATCGAGACCCGGAGGCGCGTGTAGCCCGATTTTGCGGACAGCGGAAGGGTCAAAGTGCCGGAAATAGAGGCCGTTGCCGAGGCTGCGATGGGTTTGGTCAGTTTTTTTGAAAAGACGATTTCGTCGGAGGCGAACTGGTTGTCTTGGTTCAAATCTGCCCAAATCCGGCAATGTTCCTGTGCCGTGAACGGCCCTGAAAAACCGCCCGTGATGGTCACGGGTTGCGCCAATCCTTTCTTAAAATGACGGTCGAGGTACAGTTTTTCACTATAAAAACCGGCAATCGAGCTGGATTCAATGGAGCCGATTTTGACGGATTTAATGAACTCGTTGGTGTTGTAAATGCTTTTAGAAGCGCAGAAGCCGTTGCCAGCTGTGATTGTGAAGGGGATTGCGAGGGTATTGTTCGCCTCGTTGCACTCGGCAATTTCGCTGTTTTTATCAGCCAAAAGGAGGAGAAAATAGTTCCCGGCAGGCTTGTTTGGCATCGTGAACGCACCTTCGATGCGGTTTCGGCCTGTTTTTGGCAAATCCGGCTGGCCGATGTCGCCGATAAATTGGTCGTTGCAATTCAATTGATTGTCTGAAGACAAGTAACAACCGATGGAATACGGCTTTGTGGACGCGACACCCCCGCTGTTTTTAGCGTCCACTTCAAACCAAGTTGTGCTCCCGGCAGGAATTGGTGGCAACGGGATGGGGTTGGTGAGGGTGATGTCGGTTTGGGTGCTGCAATTAGTGTTTGACATAACGACAGTGCCCATTTTGGTTATTTCATTGGCACAGCCCCAAGTCGTATCTACACAAGAACTTCCGCCGCTACAATTACTAATTGCGCCTGGCACCGATTTGTACATTGCCCCTACTCGGCCAGTTACTATCAGGCCTTCTGGCAAATCGTTAGAGGCCGTCCATTTCACGGTAGTGGTAAATTTGAGGATCCCTCGCTTGCCACGTACCAAATAAAGCAAAACTTTGTCTAATTCCCTATATAAATAATTGTTCGCGGCATAAGTGCCAACCTTGTCCAAACACTCAAATTCACCCAAATCTCGAGTAGAATCTTGTGAAAAAACGACCAATTGCATGGCTGGAAATAAGGAATCTTTATTGATCAAGGTTTTGGAAATATCAAAATCAGTTTCCATGGTAATCATGTAGGGTTGCCCCGGAATGATCGTCGTGGGAAAATCAATCAATCGGGGGGTCGGCAAATTGCCGCCTGCAACGGCTTTGTGGCAACCAGAGGTACAACCCTTTGGGTCAGTGACTACATCTTGTCTAATATCAACTGCAATCCCCGAAGTAAATCTGCCTGTCGACGCCGTGAAAACGACAATGGCAAGGGCAGAAATGAAGATTGTCCAAACGAAAGTCAATTTGCTTTTCATAACAAGAGGGTTTTGGTTAAAATGGATAAATCAAGCCGCCGAAACAGCCCGCCGTTTGAAAAAAAGAAACACAATCGTGGAAAAAATAAACAGCCCGGTCAGGACGACCAGCCATGAAAAAGAGGTTGCAGAAGGTTCGGACTCGCCGACTCGGACGAATGTAGCCCAATAAAAAGGGTGCATGAGCCGGTTCTCTTCTGTTTCGGCCAAAAATGCGCGTTTTGCGGAGGCGAGGCTTTCGGCCTGGCCTTGCCCGGCCAATTGGTTTTTGAAAAAAGACTGCACTATCGCCCCGGTGGCCTCGTCGTCGGCCTGCCAGAGGCTCATGACGATATTTGGGCAGCCCGCCAGTCGAAAAGCGCGGCCCATGCTTTCAATGCCTTCGCCGTTCAAAAGCCGACCCACGCCTGTTTCGCACGCGCTCAAAACGACCAAATCTGCCCGCAAAGGCTGGCCGCAAAGTTCCCAAGCGTACAGCCGCCCGTCATCGGTTCCATCTTCTGAAAAAACAAGTTGCGAAAGCTCGGGAATCGAATCATTTGCCAGCGCGTGCATCGAAAAAAGGAGTTGCCGAAAATCCGCGGCGGTATTTTTAAAATTCGTTTTGCTTGCGTTTTTTGCCAAAAAAGCAGTGCCTTTTGTCAATTCGGCAACGCGCTGCGCCTCTGGCTGGTTGAATTTCAGCGGGCGAAGGCCGCCGCGCACATTGGGCCAAACCACTTTTGGGGCGATTGTTTCGCCACGGTTTGAGCCTTCAGGGTCGTTTTTTTCAGCATATTCGGGGGCGAATGCGGCCAATGATTTGGGCGCGTCGGAGGGCTTCTTTTTTTCCAAAAATAGGGTCGCGGAAAAAGCATAGTCAACGACCGATTTATGGAGCAAATAGGGTTGGGAGCGCCAATTTAAGGGCTGGTCGGCGGGCATATCTTCCGTTAAAAGGGCATCGAAGGACAGGTTGCCCAAAATCCCATCGGGGACGATGACCAAATGTTTGGGCAACTCATGGAAGGAAAATACGGGCTCAATCAATGATTTGGCGAGCCGCCGCGCCCGGCCGGTTGTTTGCCGAAAAGCGGCCATTTTTGATGGGTCGTCCAGGAAATCGGGCGGCGTGGCGAGGTCGCCCATAAAACCTCGGATATCGTTCAAAAGGTCTGGGCTGGCGATTTTGGAGGTACAAAAAAGCCCACTTTTCGCACCAACCCGAAATATCCATAGGCGGTTTTTTCCAAAAAAATATTCAATAAAACCCGTTTTCCCCGACTCCGCAAGTTGTTTTTGCACCTCGCCGATGGATGCGACGCGGACATCAAATTTGTTCTCAAAAAAATGCGGCACCTCTTTTTCAAGCTGCCGTGCGAGGTCGCGTTGCCGGCTTTTTAGGTTGAAAAGGGTGTCGTTCGCTGCCCGGATTTCGTGCCCCGATTCGTCCATGCCGCTGCTGCGGGCATCATTTAATGCTGCTTGCCAGCCCGCGATTTGCCGTTGCAATTGCCGTGCAGTTGCCCGCGTATTTTCCGAGATCCCGGCCAATTGCTGCGCGCCGGCTTCCCGTTCCGAGGCCAAAAGCCGGACGGATTTGCTTTTTTCGGCATAAAAAAAAGCTTTTTCGTGCCAATTGGCATTTCCTGTGAGCCTTGCGAGGGTGTCCGCCGTTTCGATTGCGGCCTCGAAAAGTCCGGTTGCTTGGCTGATGAGTTCCGCTTTTGAGGACTCGTTTTGAAATTCGGAACGGATGCGGTCAATCAATGCGGCAGCCAGTTCAAAGGAACTGGCGGCGTTTTCCAAGTCCGCTGGTTTGTGGCTGATTTCCTGAAAAATGCGCCGTTCGAGCCGCCCGCGCAATTTGGCAAGCTGCAACATTTCCCCGGGAAAACGCACCTCGGCCAGCGTCGGGTTTTTCAAAAATGCGGCCTCGTCGAACCCGTTTTCGATGTTTTCATAGGCTGATTGGATGGCGGCCAATGCTTCGGGAAGCCTGTTTTGCTGTTCCCGTAAATGCGCGATTTGCTCAAATAATGCCCCTTTTGTTCTCGATTTTTCCTTAAAAACAGCGGTCGCGGCCAAGGCCATTTTGAAACAGGAATCCGTTTGTTCCCAGTTTTTCAGGGCAAAATAGGTGCTCCCCAGATTGGCCCAACTTTTGGAAAGCGCATGGCCGTCGGGATTTTTCGGCTGTTCTTTTTGGGTCAAATAATGCAATTCCTTGAAAATCGGGAGCGCGGTTTCGGGTTTTTCCGCCTGCAAAAAACCATCGGCCATCAGCTCCAAAATTTTGCGGCGGATGAATGAGCCAAATTTGGGGTCGAGCGACTCGACTGCTTTATTTGCTTGCCCGAAACATTTTTTTGCCGCCGATTCGTCGCCCAAAGCGGCATTGCAAGTCGCCAAATCGCTGAGCGGATAGGATATTGAAGTTTTCCACGAAGGCAGCGTTTCGGCCAATTTGATGGCTTTTTCATAAAAACCTTTGGCCTCCTGATAATCGCCGCTGTTGTTGAGATAATGAGCGCCGAGATAATAAAGGCTCCAAACCTGCAGGCTGTCGGCGCGTGGGCCTTCGAGGTTTTTGAGTTGGTCGGCGGCAGATTCCAACTGTTTTAAGGCTTCGCGGTTTTCGCCCAAATAATCGAGGGCGAGGCCGAGATGAGCCTTGTTTGCGGCAATTTCGATGGGATAAAGGTCGGGGCGTTTTTGGGTCAGGCGAAGCCCCAGTTCAAAACATAGAATCGAGATATCAAACAGTTTTGCCTGCGAAAGGCCGTCGCCGATGTCAAAAAACATCCGGTTCAAACGGCCAATTTGCTGGTCGGCATCGCCGGCCGGGGCGGCCAAAACTGCCTTTGTCAGCGATTGGGACTTTTGCCAAGCGGCATCCCATTCCTCTTTATCAATAAACTGTTGGATTTCCCCCAAATGGGTCTCGATTTGAGCAAGGTCGGGCAATTGCCGGTGCTGCCCGCCGGGCGGAACGGTCATGTTTTCCCGCTGGCAGGCAACCGAGAAAAGGAGGGCGACCAAAAGTGTTTTTGCCCAAAAAAAGGGTGGGGGAGTGTTCGTCATAATAGGTAGTTTCTGACTGCGAATAAACCCAAATTTTGAAAAAAAAATGCAGGGCGGTAACAAATGCCGGGTACGCGACACCAATAACCGAACCCGAGTTCAACTGCTATCAACAATCTTTCACGTCTAAATTTTACTATTTTGAAAACGAACATCCTTTCCGCATCACTCTGGACCCTTGCCGTCCTCTGCCCATTTTTGGACAATGCTGCCCCAACAACACCCGCCCTGCTCGATGAGCAACCGGCCGCAACGGGCATCATGATCCGCGAGGTCGTCATTACCGAAAATGAGTTGGATTTGCCAATTTACACCCTCCCGGAGGTGGTCATCACGGCCACGAGGGTGACCCCATAACCGCTTATTTTTTCTCGAAAATGAATAAAAATGCCCTGCCGGGAATGTCTGGCGGGGCATTTTTTTTTGGAAAAAAACAATTGAAATAGGGTTGAAAAACTTCCAAACCTGGGGTAACAAGCCATTGATGGGTGGTACAAATGGGTGTGCTGCGCAGGTTTTTGGGCCTTTTTCCCAAACCATTTCAGCTGCCGGGCGCCCCAAAACCGCCTATCTTTTTTTTTCACAATCAAATACATTTTATCATGGAAAACTTGTTGTACGAACCCATCGACACGAACCTGAAGGCACCAAAAACAACGAGTGCATTCAATGAACCGGAACAAGAAACCGCCGAAAACCCCGAAACCCCGGATTTCCAACCATCCTATCCGGTCTACTATCTGTACAAGGCCGCCAAAATGGGCCTTTGGCTCTTGGCAGCGGGGATTGGCGTAAAAGGGGCGGCCGTTTCGATGCCACTGATCGAGGCTATGAAACTGTCAAGGGATGTCGTGGCCTTTGCGATTGCTGGCGCAATGGCATTGGTGGCCTTTGGGGGGCCGTTGGTTTTTTTGTACAGGTTTGCGAAAAACGTAACGGCCGGGATCGAGGGCGAGGATGCCGAAATGGTCGGCCTCGGCCTGAAATCGCTTTATCAATGGATAATCTGCGAATTGGCAAGTGTCGCCATAATCGGCCTCTTCACCAACCTGGCCTTTATTTGGCCGGAACAAACCGACCTGTTCTGCGCGAAGATGTTGGTGTGCTTGTCCATTTTCATGGCCAATTATCTTTGGTACGCAAACCGAGAGCAATCGGGGGGCCAAAAAACATAGCGAAACGTACGCAGCCAAATGCACCGCCCTGAAATAGGCAAGATTTATAAGAAATTTGTGAATCACAAAAAACAGGGCAAAAAAGGGTTAGGGATTCTGTCGGATTTGATTTGTTTTGCAACTGAAACATACCCAAACACTGACCATGCAAGACACTCAAACACGCGCCAACCTGCAGTCCGCCAACCTCGCCATGCTCGCCAACCTTGTGGAGCATGAAAAATGCCTGCTCATCCTCGGCCCCTTTGCCTCGACCGATTTGAACGGGGTGCCGCTCCGGCAACTTTTGTCCAATGAGGTCGCCGGGGAATATTTCAGGCACACGGGCGACCGGTTGCCCGCGCCCGACAATTTGGCCCTCGTCTGCACGGCTTTTTTGCAACTGCCCGAAATGCCCCGGATGAGCCTCGAGATTTTGGTCCGCGATTTTTACAAAAAGCACCAAACGCCGTCGGCGATTTTCCGGGAGGCCGCCCGGTTGCCCTTTCGGATGGTCCTCAACGTTTCGATGGACAACCTGTTGCAAAAGGCTTTTTTGACCGAAAAAAGGCGGCAGTTCCGCGAAGGGGTCTATCGATTTTCCAACACACAGGTCGATGATTTTGACGAAATGCCCGAAAACCAGACCTATCTCTACCAACTTTTTGGGCGGATGGACGAACGGGGCAAGTGCGATTCGACCGTTTTGAGCCTCGCCGACCAGTTGAACTTTATCGACTCCGTGCAGGGCGTGGGCCGCGAGACGCGTTTGCCAGCCAGCCTCCGCAATGCGATGCAGGATTTTGAGGCCTTCCTTTTTGTCGGGTTCGACTACGAAAACTGGTATTTGAAGGTGCTTTTCCATATCCTGAAAATCGCGGCCTCCGACCGGACGAAACTCGTTTTTGGGCTGCCTGACGGCCTCTCAAAAAACCTTTCGGCGGGGTCGGAGGCGTTTTTCCGCCAGCAGTACCGCTTCAAGTTTTTGAAGGACGAGCCAATCGACCTGTTGCGCGAAATCCGGCAGCGCATCGATGCAGAACAGGTTGGCGACCTCGAACCGCCGACGGGAGCGGCACGGACGCTCCTTTTTTTGTACGCCGAGGCCGACCGCCCATTGATGGAAAAGCTGGACAGGCAGCTTTCGCAGGTCAAAAAACGGCACGGGCTGATGGTGCGCGGCATCCACGATTTTGTGAGCGGGGACACCGAGGCGACGCAACTTGACATGGTGGACTCCGCATCCGTCATCGTGCCGATCATTTCGGCGAACCTGCTTTCCGATGAAATTTTATTTGAAAAACTGACCCTGCGGGCATTGGCGCGGCAGTCGGCATCGGTTTGCGTGGCCTCGGTCTATGCGAGCGAGGCACTGGGCGTGGCCGATGTTTTCAGGAACCAGCCCGTTTTCCCGGCCCACACGGTGCCGCTGACCTGGATGGACG
>JANOQP010000778.1:0-2876 GCA_031414895.1 Saprospirales bacterium | reverse complement strand
TGAATTTGAAGGCAAAAGTTAAAAGGCAAAAGGCAAAAGGGAGAGCAATTCATGTTGCTCGAAACTTCCCACTTTTCAACCTTTCTAACTTCACTTTTGCCTTTTGACTTTTAACTTTTGCCTTTAAGATGTTAGAGCGTCTCAATTTATATTTGACAGAGAGTTACAACGAGTTGAAGAACAACGTTGAGTGGCCCTCGTGGCCGAGCTTGCAGTCCACCACGCTTGTCGTTTTGACGGCAACCTTGGTGATTGCGGCTATCATTTTTGTGATGGACGCAGTCGGTGGCAGTATCCTTCGGTACATCTACGAACTCGCCTAATTGTGCTAATGGGATAATGAGATAATGTGGCAATGAGATAATTTCACAATATCCCAATATCTTAATATCTCAATATCCAATTTCCTTTTCCCTATCTGATAATGGAAGAAATTACAATTAACGCGCCCGAAACGGAAGCCTATCGTTGGTACAGCCTGCGCGTGATCAGCGGAAAAGAGCGAAAAATCGTCGAGCGGATCCAAAAGGAAATCGAGCTCAACCAATGGCCTGCCTATATCCGGGGCATTGTTGTTCCGGTCGAAAAGGTCTATAAAGTGCGTGGCGGCAAAAAAGTGGCCACCGAACGGAACATCCTGCCGGGCTATATTTTGGTCGAGGCACTGCCCTCAAAACTCCTCGGCGAGGTCGTAAAATCCATCCACGACATCCAAAATGTCATCCACTTTTTGGGGAAGGAGCACCCGATCCCGATGACGATGGTCGAGGCAAACCGATTGCTCGGCAAGGTCGATGAGGCATCGGCAGCTGGCGAACGCCACCTCGAACCGTTCTTGGTTGGCGAAACTGTAAAAATCATTGATGGCCCATTTGCCGAGTTTATCGGCGATGTTTTGGCCATTTCAGAAGAAAAAAAGAAGCTCAAGGTCAGCGTCAAAATCTTTGGCCGCGGCACCGAAATGGAATTGAGCTTCATGCAAGTGGAAAAAATCACCTGATCAAGTTTTTCAGTCGGCCGGTCTTCTCCATTGGTCGCTTCCCTGAAAAATGCACGTTCAGATTCGGTTTTTTTCAACAAAACAAGTCCTAATGTCCCTGATGGACAAAATGGTTGGGCCCTAAAAAAACCAATCATTTATCGCCCATCATTCATCATTCAGAAAAAATGGCAAAAGAAGTAGACGTTTATATTAAGCTGCAGGTAAAAGGTGGTGCAGCAAACCCGGCACCGCCAATCGGCCCTGCCCTCGGTTCGAAAGGCGTGAACATCATGGAGTTTTGCAAACGTTTCAACGCGCAGACGCAAGACCAAGCTGGCAAGATCTTGCCCGTCCTGATTTCGGTCTATAAGGACAAAACTTTCGAGTTCATCGTCAAAACGCCGCCCGCAGCGGTGCAGCTTTCGGACGCGGCCAAAAAAGGCTTCTCCAAAGGCACGAAAACCAAGCTCGGCGGCTCGGCAGAACCAAACCGCAAAAAGGTCGGCTCGGTCTCCTGGGACCAAATCCGCGAGATTGCAGCAAACAAAATGCCCGACCTCAACTGCTTCACCATCGAGTCGGCCATGAGCATGGTCGCCGGAACGGCGCGCAGCATGGGCCTCACGGTCACCGGAACTTCACCGTTGTAAAAAACAGGTTTCGAGTATCGGGTTTTGGGTTTCGAGTGGAAAGTGTTGAGTTTCGAGTTGTCCAACAACTTCCAACCCAACACTTTCCACTCGAAACCCAAAACTCGATACTCGAAACTTCATGCAGGGAGTCCCGCCCAATAGTGGTGCCGGGACGTTATTTCACCTCAAACTTTTTTATTTCAATGGCAAAACTGTCGAAAAAACGCAAAGCCGTCGAATCGAAAGTTGATGCGGACAAAATGTACGCATTTGGCGATGCTTTCAAGCTCGTCAAAGATGTCAACTTGATGAAGGGCAACCCTTCGGTGGACGTTCACGTCCGCCTCGGTATTGACACCCGGAAGGCCGATCAGGCGCTCCGTGGCACGGTCTCGCTCCCGCACGGGACGGGCAAAACGAAAAAGGTGCTTGTTTTTTGCACACCTGACAAAGAGGCGGAAGCGATCGCCGCCGGCGCCGATTACGTCGGCCTCGAAGAGTACATCGCAAAAGTTGCAGGCGGTTGGGCAGATGTTGATGTCATCATCGCCACGCCAAACGTCATGGCACAGCTCGGTAAAGTTGCCCGTATCCTCGGCCCTCGCGGCCTGATGCCGAACCCGAAAACGGGCACCGTCACCTTGAACGTCGGCGATGCCGTCACCGAGGTGAAAAAGGGCAAAATCGCCTTCCGCGCCGACAAATATGGTATCGTCCATGCGTCAGTCGGCCGCGTCGGTTTCACGGAAGACCAATTGGTTGGCAACGCACTCGAACTCCTCACCACGCTCCACAAAATGAAGCCGTCATCCGCAAAGGGCGTTTATATGCGCTCCATCACGGTCGCCAGCACCATGTCGCCGGGCGTTCATGTGGACGTGAAATCACTCAAATTCTAAAATCGCCGTTTTCCCGCCGCCCATTTTTTCAATAAAAGATGGACCGGGAAAGGCTCAACCACATTTCATAGATATGAATCGTGAAGAAAAAACAGCGGCGATTGCAGAATTGAAAGAGGTATTGTTGAACGCACCGTTCTTCTATCTCGCCGATTCTTCAAAACTGCCCGTTTCGAAGATCAACAAGCTCCGCGCCATTTGCTTCCAAAAAGGGATCAGCATGCAGGTCGCAAAAAACACGCTCATCCAAAAGGCGCTCGAGGACCAACCGGACTCGAAAGGCTACAAACAGCTTTTCGAGGCCCTGCACGGCCCGACCACCATCCTCATCTCACAGAACCCGAAGGCCCCGGCCATCTTGAT
>JANOQP010000777.1:0-7377 GCA_031414895.1 Saprospirales bacterium | reverse complement strand
AAATGAGCCTGCGAGAACCCATTTTCGGCTCAAAAGTATCCGGCGCGGCTCCTTAAAAAGCCCCTAAAAGGCTGTAATTTTTAAAGGGGAAAATCAATGGATATACGTCACTGCATCCTTTCCAAAAGCCCTTTTTGAAGTTTGAAAAAAAAATGGATTGGGCAAAATGAAAAGGTGCGCACGCCAAAAATGGATGGATGTTTTGAAAAATGGTTTTGCACAAAATCATGGTCGTAAAAGTAGAAAAAAACAGCCGCGCCCGAACGACCTGAAAACGCCCCCTTTTGTCCGTCCTCGGATAAGAAAACCTAAATTTCGGCTCAAAAAAAACCGCGCCCTTTTCCTGCCTCGTATAATTGCCGCTAAAATTTCTGAAAAAATGCAACAGGACACCTACCTCCAAACCACCGCCGATTTTTACCGCGACGCGGCCATCACCCCGAACGTTGGCCTCTGCTGCACGACGACCCCCGTTTGGCAACTGCCCGACCTCGACATGCCCAAGCGGATGCTCGCCATGAACTACGGCTGCGGCTCGACCGTCAACCCGCGCGACCTCGCAAACTCGCCCACCATATTATATGTAGGTGTCGGCGGCGGCATGGAACTGCTCCAATTCGCCTATTTCAGCCGCAAAAAAGGGGGCGTGATCGGCGTGGACATGGTCGAGGAAATGCTCGACGCGAGCCGCGAAAACTTCAAATTGGCCGAGGAAAAGAACGATTGGTTCCGCTCCGAGTTCGTCGATCTGCGGCACGGCGACGCCTTGAACCTTCCCATCGCCGACGGAACGGTGGACGTGGCGGCGCAAAACTGCCTCTTCAATATCTTCAAAATGGACGACCTGCGCCGCGCCTTGCAGGAAATGTACCGCGTCCTCAAACCGGGTGGCCGCCTCGTCATGTCCGACCCGACCTGCGAAACGCGGATGCCCGAATCGCTTTTGGACGACGAGCGCCTCCGCGCGGAATGCCTTTCCGGGGCCATCCCGTTGAAGGATTATATCAAAATGATCACGGAAGTGGGCTTCGGCACCGTCGAGATCCGGGCAAAACGCCCCTATCGCATCCTCTCGCCGAACCACTATGCGACCGACCGTTTGATTTTCATCGAATCCGTCGAGGTCTGCGCGATAAAGGACCCGATGCCCGCCGACGGCCCCTGTGTTTTCACCGGAAAATCGGCCATCTATTTCGGCAATGAAGATCTTTTTGACGACAAAAAAGGCCACAACCTCGTCGTCCAGCAGCCGCTCGCGGTCTGCGACAAAACCGCTGCCGCACTCGCCGGGCTGGGCCGAGACGATATTTTTATCTCGGAATCGACCTTCTTTTATGACGGCGGCGGCTGTTGCTAACGTACCGCCGGACCTCGTTCGGTGCGACTGAAAACCAGTCCCGATGGGGCTGATTTCAATCCGATTATCATTCTTTTTAATGAAAAGAACAGCCTGCCTCTTCCTGCTTTGCCTTTCAACAACGGCCCTTTTCGCACAGGTCACGGGCGCGTCTTTCATCGGCCAAATCATCGGCGCGGACAACGAACCGCTCGCAGGGGCGGTGCTCGTTTTCGAGCATTTGCCGACCGGCACAAAAAACGCTTCCGTGTCCGACGAAAAAGGAAGGTTTGCCTTCCCGGAAGTCCGGGCGGGCGGGCCTTATTTTTTAAAAGCAACCTTTTTGGGGTTTGAGGATTTTGAAAAAACGGACATCCAATTGCCGCTCGGCGCGACGGTTTCGGAAAGGGTTTTATTGAAGGAAAAATCGGCGACGATCGGCGAGGTCGTCGTCAAATACGACCGCAACGTGGACAAAAAAGGCGCGGGTGCGAGCTTTTCGCGGTCGAGACTCGACAAAATGCCCGCCATTTCCAACGGTTTGCAGGATTTTACGCGCCTTTCGCCGCAGGCAAGCGGCAACTCTTTTGCTGGGACCAATTACCGTTTCAACAACCTATCCATAGACGGCGCGGTCAACAACGACGCTTTTGGTTTCGTCGAGCAATCGGTCGGCGCGGGCGGTTCGCAGGCATCCGGCACGCCCGGTTCGTTGGCGCGGACGCAGCCCATCAGCCTCGACGCGATCCAGGAACTGCAGGTCGCCGTCGCACCTTTTGACGTGACGATGGGCAATTTTACGGGCGGTTCCATCAATGCCGTGACCCGTTCGGGGACGAACAAAACGCAGGGCGCGGCCTATCTTTTTTTGAAAAACGGGCGCATCACCGGACGGTCCGCCGATGAAAAGCGGACGAAGATCGAGCATTTTTCCGACCAGCTCGGCGGGGCAAGTTTGGGCGGCGCACTGGTGAAGAACAAGCTCTTTTATTTTGCCAATATCGAGGGGAACTTGCGCACCGAGCCGGCCCCTTTTGCGGCGGGCTCGGCGGGCTCGGCCTTTAAAATTTCGGACATCCAACGCCTCGCCGACACCCTCCAAAACCGCTACGGCTACGATGCCGGCAGCTACGGCGACCGCGCTTTGGGGACAAAGAACATCAAGGTTTTCGCGCGGCTCGATTGGAACATTTCGGGGCGCGACCAAGTTTCGCTTCGGCACAACATGGTCGGGGCGCAGGCCGAGCACCTGTCGCGGTCGGCCAATATCTTCAATTTTGGTTCGCAGGGCTTTACCCATTTCAGCACGGCGCATTCGACGGTCTTGGAGTGGAAAAGGCGGTTTTCAACCCGTTTTTTCAATAAAATCATCGTCAGCCATGCCAATATTGACGAGCACCGCGAAACTTTTGGCGCGGAATTCCCGCATATCGAGATCACTTCCGGCACGGCGGGGACGATTTTTTTGGGGCAATACCGCGAGGCGGCCATTTTCAGGACGCGCCAACGGACGGTCGAACTGACCGACAACCTCCAATATTTCATCAAAAACCACCGCCTCACGCTCGGGACGCACAACGAGTTTTACGCGATCAACTATCATTTTGTCACGCCGTGGAACGGGCGGTGGGCGTACAGTTCGCTCGACAATTTTTTTGCCGACAAGCCGAGCCGCGTCCGCCGCACCTTCAATTTGTCGGACAACAGTTATGCGAACAATTTCGGCAACCCGTCTGCCAGTTATGGGGTGCTTTTGGGGTCCATTTATGGGCAGGACGAGATGGCTTTTTTTAAAAACCGGCTCAATATTTCGGTCGGTTTGCGGCTCGATGCGTCCATTTTTCCACAAAAACCGACCGCCGATGCCGATGTTTTGGCGAAGCCCGAATTTTCGGGGTTTGAAAAACAGTTGGGCAACAAGTTCGCCCTCGCGCCGAGGCTCGGTTTCAACTATAAAGTGGACAACGAAAACCACCTGATCGTGCGCGGCGGTGCCGGTATTTTCGTCGGGCGGATGCCGTTTGCGTGGCTGACCTACCCGTTTTTGTACGATGGCAAACATTTCGGGAACGTGGATTACCGCCCGCTCGGAAAGGCCGTGCCGCTAAAATCCACGGTTGAGGAGTTGGTCGCCTTGCAGGGAAATTTTCAGCGGGAAATCAATCTGCTCGACCCAAAATTGCGGTTGCCGCAGGTTTGGCGCAACAATTTGGCGGTCGATGTCCGTTGGGGCGCGGGCTGGACGGCGACGGTCGAGGGCATTTTCACGAAGACGTTGCAGGACACGAAATTCGAGACCCGCAACCTCAAGCCCGTCTCCGTTCCGCTCGGGGAGTTTGATGCGCGGCCCTATTTTTCGGGCGAAAAAGTGGCCCCGGAATTCACCAGTGTTTTTGTCGTGACGAACACGAAACAGGGCCGGCGGTACCAAATTTCTGGCCAATTGCAGAAATCAAGCCGCCATTGGAACGCCTCCGCGAGCTACACTTTTGGCGAATCGCGCGACCTTGCCAACGGTGTCCGCGTCTCGCCGCAGGCCAATTGGGAATGGAACCAGACCATCGAGCCGAACAACCCGCGGTTGAGCTATTCCAATTTTGACACCCGCCACCGCGTCGTCGGGACGGCGGACTGGAATTTTTCGCTGAAAAAAAACGCGCCGACGACCCTTTCAGTGGTCTATGTGGCGGCCTCGGGCGCGCCGTTTTCGTATGTTTATACGGGCGATGCAAACCGCGACGGCTCGCCAACGAACGACCTTGTTTTTGTGCCAAAAGATTTCGGGCAAAGCGGCCTCGTCGATATCAAAAACACGGCTGGCGAGGTCACCCTTTCCGCCGCCGACCAATGGGCGAACCTCGAAAGGTACATCGAGAACGACCCGTATTTGCGGAGCAAAAAAGGCAGCCACGTCGAGCGCAACGGGGGTCGGACACCCTGGAACCAACAATTGGACTTGCGCCTAATGCAGCAATTTGTTTTCAAAAACGGCCAAAAACTGCAACTGATGTTTGATTTCATCAATATCAGCAACTGGGTCTCGGCGACCTGGGGGCGGCAATATTTTGTTTCCAACACCACGAACGCGGGCTACGCGCTGCTCACTTTTTTAAAGCGCGAAAACGACAAACCGCAGTTCCGTTTTGACAACCCGACCACCAAACCGTTCCAGTTTGACCCGACCGCATCGCGGGCGCAGGGGCAGGTTGGGCTGAAATTTATCTTTTAAAACACCTTCACCATGTCAAAGGAAAAGCAATACTTCGAGCCCGAAACAGACCTCAAACAGTTCGGGAAAATTGGGGATTGGCAGCCCGAACTGGGCAAAAAATTCTTCGATTATTATGGCGCGGCAACCTCCGAGGGCGCACTCACGGCACGCGAAAAAGCACTCATCGCGCTCGCCGTTTCGCACGCCCTGCAATGTCCATATTGCATCGATGCCTACACTTCCGAGTGCCTCAAACAAGGCTCTGACGAGGAGCAAATGATGGAGGCCGTCCATGTCGCGGCGGCGATGAAAGCGGGCATCACGCTCGTTTATTCGACGCAAATGATGAAGCACGCAAAGGAAAAATTAATGTGATAATATGGAAAAGGGATAGCCGTGACACATTGTCCCATCCCCAAATTGACCCATTATCTAATTCAAGAAAAATGTCCATCCACCAAAAGGGCAAAAGCCTTTCCGCGACCGGGAACCAGCTTGCCGACACGTTTTTTCAGTTAAAAGTGCTCAACGGCGCGGAGGTCGTGGCCGACCGTTTCCAGCCTTTCGGGGAGCGGATCGCGGAGGTCGGTTATCGTCCGTTGAAGCCGGGCCGCATCGAGATTTTTCAGTTGAACATCGGGAAACTCTGCAACCAAACCTGTTCGCATTGTCATGTCGATGCCGGGCCGGACAAAAAAGTGGAGAACATGGGCCGCGAGACCCTCCAAAAATGCCTCGATATTTTGGCAAAAACGGACATCCCGACGGTCGACATCACGGGAGGCGCGCCGGAAATGAACCCGCATTTTCGTTGGTTCGTCGAGGAATGCACGCGGCTGGGCAAACAGGTGATTGACCGCTGCAATTTGACCATCATCATGGCCAACAAAAAGTACAGCGACCTGCCGGAATTTTTGGCAAAAAACCGCGTCCATATCGTCTCCTCGCTCCCCTATTTTTCAAAAACACGGACGGACGCACAGCGCGGCGACGGTGTTTTTGAGGATTCGATAAAGGCCCTGCAATTGCTCAATGCCGTCGGATATGGGCAGGAAGGGACAGGCCTGAAACTCGATTTGGTGTACAATCCGTCGGGCGCGTTTTTGCCAGGCTCGCAGGTTTCGCTCGAAAAAGAGTTCAAATCGCACCTAAAACGCAAGTTTTCGGTGGACTTCAACAGCCTTTTCGCGATCACCAATATGCCGATCTCCCGTTTTTTGGACTATCTCCTCGAATCCGGGAACTACCACGAATACATGGAAACGCTCGTCAATGCGTTCAACCCGTCGGCGGTGGCCAATGTGATGTGCCGCAACACAATCTCTGTTTCGTGGGACGGATTTTTGTACGATTGCGATTTCAACCAGATGCTCAATTTGAAATCGGTCGTCGGGCCGGGCCGGCGCGCCCATTTGGACGATTTTGACCTCGCGAGCCTCGAACAGCGGCCAATTGTGGTGAACCAACATTGCTATGGATGCACGGCGGGCGCGGGGTCGAGTTGCGGTGGGGAGATTGTTTGATTTCAGGGCAGAAAATTCGCTTTTAAAAATCCAACTCGTTGATTTTCAGCGAGTTGGATTTTTTTTATTGCCCATGTCGCAATTCGCAGCGCGGCGAAAACGGCCCTGCTTGAAGAAAATCGCCCGACCATCCAGCCATTTCGCCAAATTATAATAGGTCGTCACCCGGCAGACGAGATTGCCCCAACGACATCCAAACCAGCAACCCAACCGGAAGTGCGCAACCTAAAACGGTTTTTACCAACCCATTTTACCATGCAGTTCAAATTTTTCACCGCCCCCGTTTTCGACGGCGACGCGGCCCAAGCGTCCTTCAACTCTTTTTTGAAGCACAAATAAATCCTCCACGTCGAGCCGCGCTTTGTCGAGGACGCGGCCAATTAGTGCTGGTTTTTTTGGTCAAGTTTCTGCATAAAATAAAACAAAAAGTATCTGAAAATTATTTCCTTTGCCCTCGAACAAACTCAAATTTTTGAAAACGATGCAGACCCAACCGCACGATTACGCCTCTTTTTTCATCGAAATAAAAACCAAGATCCGGCAAGCCCAATACGCGGCGATGAAGGCAGTGAACGCCCAGCTCGTCCAAATATATTGGGAGATCGGCCAGGGCATCGCTGAAAAACAGCGACAGGCTGGCTGGGGAAAATCCGTCGTCGAGCATCTTTCCCGCGATTTGCAGGCAGAATTTCCGAAAATGCGCGGATTTTCGGCTACAAACCTGTGGCTGATGGCACAATTTTATGAAGAATACTGCGAGGTTGAATTTCTCCAATCATTGATTGGAGAAATTGGCTGGACGCACCACATCCTCATTTTATCGAAATGCAAGGACGACCGCGAGCGGCAGTTTTACATTTTGGCGACCAAAAAATTTGGCTGGACGACCCGCGTTTTGAACCACCAAATCGAAAACAAAAGTTTTGAAAAATACCTGCTCAATCAAACCAATTTTGACCAAACGCTGCCCGACCAAGTGCGCGACCAAGCCGTTCTGGCCGTCAAGGACCACTACCTTTTTGACTTTTTGGACTTGGCCGAAGAGCATTCGGAGCGCGAACTGGAGCGTGCGCTGGTGCAAAACATCCGGCTGTTTTTGCTCGAGATGGGCAGCGATTTTTGCTTCGTCGGCAGCCAATACCGCCTGGCCATCGAGGACGGCGATTTTTACATCGACCTTCTGCTTTACCACCGGGCGATGCAGCGGTTGATCGCGGTGGACCTGAAGATCGGTGCTTTTCAGCCCGAATTTAAGGGCAAAATGAAGTTTTACCTCAACGTCCTGAACGATACCGTCAAAATGCCGC
>JANOQP010000776.1:0-7955 GCA_031414895.1 Saprospirales bacterium | reverse complement strand
ACGCCCAGCCGGTCGGCGGCCTTCGGGTTGTAGCTTTTGTAAAAGGTCTCATAGACGACCTTCAAAAACCGCTGTTTTTCATGGTGGTCGGCGATGCCCGCGCCCGCCGCGTTGATGGCCTCGTAATAATGGCGGACGCGGCGGAGGACGTTCTCTTTGAGCGTTTTCGTCAAAAAGGAATGGACGACGGCCTCCAGTTCGCGGGCGATATTGTTCTCTCGGTGGAAATCGGCCTCGTCAAAAATGGTGTTGAAAATATCGGCGGTCAGGACGTGCTGCACGACCATTTCCTCGATGTCGGCGAGCGAGATTTCGGGGTTGATGGCCTCGCGACAGAGCGCGTGGAAATAGTCGCGGGCTTTCAGATAGGCCGGGTTTTGGTTGGCCTGTTCGCTCAAAAGGCCGCGCAGCGAGGCGGCGACCTCCGGCACGTCCTGTTTGAAAAGCTCGATTGCCTTCCGAAATTCTCCAACTTCTGGCCGCTCGAACTCGACAAAACGGCGCAGGGCCTTGTCCAAAAAATCGGCATCGCGGACCGGGCCGCGCATCGTTTCCTCCCCATTTTGGAACAAAACAAGGGTCTGGCTGTCCTCGAAAAGGATGTTGTCGGCGGGGTACCCTTTTGAAAATTTGAGGCGGATTTCCTCGTCGAGGTCGTCCTTTTCGTCCTTCGATTCCCAATATCCCCAGTCTTGCCGGAGGGAATCTTTGAGGGTTCCGTCGGGGATGACGGGCCTGCCCTTCGTGCCTTTGATGGTCAGTTCGGCGACGAGGATGAGGCCCTTCGCGTCGGCGTACTGGTTGAGGAGGTTGTAAAAAGCGTTTCGGATGGCGGTCTCCTTTTTGGAGCCGCCGAAGTGCATGATCTTGTCGACCTCTTTGATGTACTGGGAAATGGAGAATTGGGACATGGGCAGGATTTTAGGCCAAATGTAATTCACTGCGGGGGCAATGAATGCCGTGTTTTGTCAATCCGAAACCCGCCCCAAGCTCATCGCCCGGATCATCCACCGCGCCAACGGCCGCGCCGGGTCGCTCCTTTTTTTAAGGTCCAAAAACCAGCCGAATTTTTTCATGATCGGCACTTTGTGCGTCTCGACGAACTCGATCAGCGTCCCGTCCGGGTCCTCTATATAGCTGAAATGGCCCGCCGCCTCGCCCATGTCGAACGAGTTTGCGCCGCTGTCCACGGTGAACGGGTGGCCTGCGGCGGCGCATTTTTCGCGCATTTTGTCCATGCCCAAAATGTCGAAACAGAGGTGGATGAAACCGAGGTCGCCCCAAAGTCGGCCCTCAAAAATGGGCCGTGCCGTCCGGTTTTGGACCTGAACAAGTTCGATTTCCGTTTTGCCCAAAAGCGGCGAAAATGGCCCGGTTCGCGCCTCCGAATGCCGCAAAAGCACCCGCCGCACGGGGTCAAAACCGCCGTCCAAACCCGAAAAATCCCGAAATTTATCGGTTCCATCAAAAACGGTTTCGTCGTAGCCGAGAATCTCGGCATAAAAACGGCGGCTTTTTTCGATGTCCGAAACGCCGATGACCGCGCCGAAAACACCGCCCGTGCCGCCCTTTTCCAGCCCCGGTTTTTTGAAAAATTCATCGCTCGAAATGACCTCGAACACATTCCCCCACGGGTCGCGGACGAAAAAATGTGGCCTGCCGTCGGGCGCGGGCTCGAGGCCGCCGAGGATCATCGCGCCTTTTTTTCGCAAAAAATGAAAGGCAATTTCAGCATCCACGCATTTAATTTTGCAGGCAAAAAGGCCGAGATCGCCCAGTTTTACCCTAAAATTGGCCGGTTGCGGGACGCGGCTCGTGTACTGCCAGATCTCCATGCCGCCGCCGCCGTGGCCATTTACCGCCAAAATGGCGTGGCGGTCGCGCGGCTGCCCGCCCGTGTACGGGAGCATGAGCGCGGCGGTCGCGGCCTCCTCAAAGATCGGCACGTCCACGCCGAAATGTTGCCGGTACCATTTGAAAGCGGCCTGCACATCGGGGATGCCGATGCCCATTTGTTGGATTCCAGAGATCATTTATGGATGTTTTTTTAGAAAATTCAAAGGTGCTAAATCCGCGACGGGTCGAACCGAAAGAGCGCCAGCCTCAATTTCCCCCGGAACTCGCTCGGGACAAGTGCCTCGTTCGCGCTGATCTGGAGGCCGTCGCGAAACCGCAGCCGCAATTGTTGGTCGGCGGTGTTCAAAAGGCCGTTTCGGTCAAAATGGCCCGCCGGGTCGAGCAGGTATTCGGAGCAGGTGTTCTCAAAACGGATCTCGTCGTTGAACAAAAAATGCAGCCGGTCGGGCGTTTTGAGTGCGAAAAAAGAGGAAAAAACGGCGCCGTCATCCTGGCTGTACTGCTTTTTGTGCAGCACCGTTTTCCAGTGCGGCGAGCCGTCGGGGTTGGTCGCGATGACAAAAAAATCGTCAAAAAAATGGTCGACGATCATCCTCGGCGCGTCGTTGCGAAAGCTCGTGCGCCCGCCCATGCTGCCCCGGACGATCTCGTGGTTTTGCTCGCCGACGAGCAAAATGCCGCCGTCCTGCCGAAAAGCGATCTGGGCCACCGAGAGGTCGGGCAGCCCCCGCGATTCGCTCGCCGCAACCTCTTTTCCTTTAAAAATGGACAAAAAAGCATCATCGAAAAGCTCAAAACGCGGTTTTTCGACCAAATTGGAACCGGGGCTGATGGCCGTGAAAAAATAGCCGACCGCCCTTTCGACGTTTTTTTCGCCAAAAAAACCGGCCCCCGCGAGCCGTCGGTTTTTTTCGTCAAATGAAAATTGGAGGTCGTAGGTGACAAATTCAGGGACGGGTATTTCCCAGTTTTTGTCCGCGCCCGCGCCCAGTTGGCGGATGTCGAAATGGTGATCGTCGAGGCGCACCTTGCGGTTGTCGAGGTCGCTGATGACGAAAAAATCGCCGTCGTTCGAGAGGCAAATGTTGGCCAGCGTGGACTCCGAAAACCACTCGCCATAATCGAGCGACTTGTCCCAAAGCACCTGCATCTTGTCGAGCCGGAAACAGGTGACGGGCATCGATTGCTGGCCCGTCGAGTGGTCATAAACAGCAATCGTGTTGCGGTCGTCGCTTTTTATCAGTTCAAGTTTTGGGGTAAAAAACGGGTTTGACGGCCAAGTTTTGAGGGTCACGGAGTCGATCAGCTCGGCCTCCGCGTCGTATTTGTTGAGTCGCAGGAGCCACTCGTTTTTCCGCTTCGCGCGATAGACGACCGAAAAATCGCGCTTCCCGCCGATCACGCCGAGGACCGCGACGCCGCGTTTTTCGAGCACGATCTCCTTTTCCCAATCCTGCCGGAGCCGGTTGTCAAAAGCCTGTATTTCGAACTCGTCGTATTTATCGCGGAAGAGCAAAATATGGTCTTTCAGCCGCCCGATCAGTTCGTAGCCGTAGTCGTTGCGGATGGTGACCGGCTCGCTGATGAGCGTTGTCTGGGCGCGGGTTTGGGCGAAAAATGTCCAAAAAAGGAGGCAAACGGCTATTTTATTCAAGAATTTGGGCATCGGCTGAAGATTTATTTTACCTCGTCGCGCAGCATCCGCCGCAAGATCTTGCCGACGTTCGTCTTCGGCAGCTCGGTTCGGAACTCCACTTTTTTGGGGATTTTGTAGCCCGTCAAGTTTTCGCGGCAATGCGCGATGATCTCTTCCTCGGTGAGCGACGGGTCTTTTTTGACGATAAAAACCTTGACGACCTCGCCCGATTTTTCGTCCGGCAAACCGACGGCGCAGACTTCCAGCACCTTCGGCATCATCGCGATCACGTCCTCGATCTCGTTCGGATAAACGTTGAAACCGCTGACGAGGATCATGTCCTTTTTGCGGTCCACGATCTTGAAATAGCCGTCCGCGTCCATCGTGCCGAGGTCGCCCGTGCAGAGCCAATCGCCTTTCATGGTCTTCGCGGTTTCGTCGGGGCGGTTCCAATAGCCCTTCATCACCTGCGGGCCGCGGGCCTGGATCTCGCCGATTTCCGACGATCCGTGCGGGATGATCTCGCCCGCGTCGTTCATCAAACGGACATCGGTGGAGGGCGCGGGCAGGCCGATCGTGCCAATCCTCGACCGCTCTTTTGTGAACGGATTGACCGAAATGAGCGGCGAACTTTCCGTCATCCCGTAGCCTTCGGCGAGGAGGCAACCGGACGCTGCTTCCCATTTTTCGGCCACGGCGCGCTGCACGGCCATGCCGCCGCCGACGGTTATTTTTAGTTTTGAAAAATCAATTTCGGAAAAACCGGGCGCGTTCAAAAGCGCATTGAACAGTGTGTTTATCCCCGTTATCAATGTAAAACGGGTGTTTTTCAGCTCTTTTATCAATGCCGGGATGTCCCGCGCGTTGGTGATCAGCACATTTTTTCCGCCGATGGACATGATGGCGAGGCAGTTGACGGTGAACGCAAAAATATGGTAGAGCGGCAGGGCGCAAAGCGCGGTTTCCTCGCCCTCGCGAAGGTGCGTCATCATCACGGCGCGGATCTGCATCATGTTGGCGAGGAGGTTGCGGTTGGTGAGCATCGCGCCTTTCGAAACGCCCGTTGTGCCGCCCGTGTACTGCAAAACGATGGGGTCGTCAAGGGCGGTCGCGGCTTTTTTCAGGGTCGAATTTTTTCCTTTTGAAAGTGCCGCGCCGAAGGTTGCCGAGTTTTTTATCGAAAAAGCGGGGACCAATTTTTTGACGTGGCGCACCACGAAATTGACCAAAAGCCCTTTCAAACCGAGCATTTCACCGATGGAAGTGGTGATAACGATCTCGATCGGCGTCTCCTCGATGATCTCTTGGAGGTTCGCCGCGAAGTTTTCGCAGATCACGATGGCCCGCGCACCGCTGTCCGAAAACTGGTGCTTCATCTCGCGCGGCGTGTAGAGCGGGTTGGTGTTCACGATGATCAGGCCGGCCCGGAGCGCGCCAAAAAGTGCGATCGGGTATTGCAAAAGGTTGGGCATCATCATCGCGATACGGTCGCCGGGTTTCAGCCCCCGGCTTTGCAAATACGCCCCAAAATCGGTCGAAAGGCGGTTCACTTCGCGAAAAGTGAGCGTTTTGCCCATCGAAACATAAACTGGGAGGTCGGGATATTTCCCAAAACTCTCCTCGATCATCTCGATCAGGCTGCCATATTGGGCGGGGTCGATCTCGGCAGGGACGCCGGGCGGGTAATGGGCAAGCCACGGTTTAGGTTGCATCGTTCAATTTTTTGAGCGAAAAAACGGAGAAATCTGGATAAAAAAAGGGTTGGGGGGATTGGTGGCAAAAAAAAACGCCCGACTCGGTGAAGTCGGACGTTTTTGAAACTTGGTAGCGCGGGGGAGACTTGAACTCCCGACCTCGCGATTATGAATCGCGCGCTCTAACCAGCTGAGCTATCGCGCCTTTTTGAAAAGCAGCGCAAAAGTACTTTCGTTCGCCAAAAAACAAAACGGTTCTGCTTTTTTGGGAACTGAATTTTTTTTCAAAAGACTTTTATTCAGCCGCCGTGAGGCTCAAACTCACCAAAAAACTGTCGTTGATCAACTTGTCCTTCGCCTTTTGGACCAGCGAGGAACTGTAGGTGATGCCAAATTCGGTCCGGTTGATCGGGAAGGTCGGTGTCGTTGCGGTCAGCGTTTTGCCGTCGATTTTGATGTTCGCCGGGATGTTGATCGGTTTGGTCACCCCTTTTAATGTGAGGTCGCCCGACAGGATGGTGTTGAAATTTGGGTTTTGCCCCGGCATGATCTCTTTGATCTTGAAACTGCCGCCCGGGAACTTTCCGGTGTTGAAAAAATCCCCGTTTTTCAGGTGGTCCTCGAGGTCTGTTTTGTCCGCGCCCGTGAGGTCGGTGACGGCAATCGAGGCCATGTCGAAAGCGATTTCCCCGGCGACAATTTTGCCGTCCCTCACCCGCAACGTGCCCGCGCCGAGCTTGAGGTTGCCGGAGTGTTTTTTGCCTGTGGCCGTCGAGCCTTCCCAATTGATGGTGCCCGAACTCACTTTAAAGGCCGTCCCGATCGTCTCGTCGGCCATTTGGTTTTCTTTCGACATGGCCGAAGGGTCGGGCTTGCCGGGGGCAGTTTTGGCGGTCTGCGCTGCATCGTTTTTGCAGGAAAAAAGGAGGAGCGAGGCCAAGCCGGCCGCGCACAACTGGTTGATAATCAACTTCATGGATGTTTTTTTTGAGAAAAATTGAATTTTTGATGGGGCGAAATTCCAAAAACAAATTCTTGTCTGAACTGTGATTTGTATGATTTTTATGATTGCCATGATTTTAGTGGCATTCAAAAATCATGGCAATCAAAAAAATCAAAAAAAATCACCGTTCAGAAAGATCACCGGCTCGCTCCCGGCATCGGCGCGTTCTCCTCGCGCCGCCGTGTGGTCTCAAAAAACGCCTTCGACCTCGGCGTTTGGAGCATCGTGTAGAGCAGTTCCTTGGCGCGGAAAAGTTGCGCCTTGACCGTTCCGAGCGGCACGTTCAGCTCGGATGCGATCTCGTCGTAGCTGAGGTCCTCGTAATATCGAAGCTCGATCATGAGCTTGTAGCGGGCGCTCAATTTGTCGATCAGCGACCGCAAAAGTTCGATTTGTTGGTCCCTGACGAGGCATTCTTCCGGCGTCCGGCTGCCCGAACGGATCAGCGCCGCCAGTTCCACATCCGAGCCGGGCGCGACGGGGTTGTCGAGCGATTGGACGCGGAGGCGTTTTTTGCGGATGGTGTCGATGGCGTTGTTGATCGCGATCTTGAAGAGCCAGGTGCTGAACGCGAAGCGCGGCGCGTAGTTTTGAAGGTTGCGGAATGCCTTCCCGAAGGCCTCCATCGTGAGGTCGTCGGCCTCGGCGCGGTTGCTCGCCATTTTGAGCATTTGGCCGTGAACGGCTGCCCGATAGCGGTTGAGGAGTTCGGCATAAGCCTTTTGCGAGCCGGCGATCGCCTGTTCGACGAGCGCAAAATCGGACTGCGCACGGAGGGACAGGTGCGCGTGAGTTGTGTAAGTCAAGTTCGAGTCCATGGAAGGATTTTGTTGAAACGAAAAAATATGTACGGCGAGAACAGTGCATGGAAAAGGATTATCAGCGCGTCGAAAAACGGGACGATCGGTCGGATGTCTCCCTCCCTAAATCGGCGCAGGGCGCGGGCCCAAATGATCCATACAATACTGGCTCTCAAAAGATAACATATTAAAACAAAAACCATGCTCGCTTCTGTTATCAGAAGGTATAACGTTAATAAATAATGCAACCCGTGCGACAAAGACGCAAGTCCGAGGGCCATTTTTGCAACCTTCGGGTACCGCTTGCCGGTCGAAAAGTGCCTTGCCTTTTGTTGAAAATAGCCACACCACGTTTTTTTGCCCTCCGAAAAAACGAAAGATTGGGGGTCGAGGCAAACCGAAACGTTCGCCGCCGTCGCCGTTTCGGAGATAAAAAGGTCGTCATCTCCGGATGGCAGGTCGGCGTGTTTTTCAAATCCGCCAGCCGCCTCGAACAGGCTTTTTCGGTAGGCCAAATTGCGCCCGACACCCATGTAGGGCCGCCCGGCGAGCGCGTGCGAAAAATATTGGAGTGCCGTCCAGCAAGCCTCGAACCGGGTCCATTTGTTCAAAAATCCGGCCTCGCGGCGATAGGGCCCGAAGCCGAGGACGATGAATTTTTCATCCGAAAAATGGGCGGCCATCGTTTTTGCCCAAAATTTGGAGGCCGGTCGGCAATCGGCATCGGTCAATAAAAGCCGTTCGTTTTTTGCCTGCCGGATACCCTCCGTGAGCGCGGCCTTTTTGCCGGGTGATTTTTTTTCGGCGATGAAAATTGACCGGAACCGGTCGTCTTTTTTTGCAAAACCATCCAAAACCGCCTGCGTCCCGTCGGTCGAGGCATCGTTGACGACCAAAATTTCGAGGCCGGGAAAATCCTGTTTCAGCCGGTACACGTATTCGTAATTGAGCGGCGGGACTTCGCG
>JANOQP010000775.1:0-5592 GCA_031414895.1 Saprospirales bacterium | reverse complement strand
GAATCACAGTTCAGACAATCATAAAAACGCCCGATGCGGTGCAGCCAAAACAAAAACCGGCGCATCTCACCGGGCGTTAATTTTTGGCAAACCCGGTTTTTGAATCCGGGCTTTCATCGAATTTTGACCGCGATTTTGAACGTCTGAACTATGATTCTTTTGATTTTTATGATTGATTTGATTCATACACATCATAAAAATCAAAGGAATCAAAGTTCAGACAAATAACCACTCAAAAATTTCATTGACAAAAATGAAGAATACTATGCAACGACTGTTTGTGGTCCTCTTTTTGGCGGTTGCGCCGTTCGTTTTATGCGCCGCCGAAGGCTATAAGATCCGTGTAAAACTGGACAATTACAAAAGCGACACGCTCTTGCTCGGCTATTATTATGGCGATAAACAGTATTTGAAGGACACGGCCATCCGGGCGGCCGACAATTGGTTTGTTTTCGACGGCGACAAAGAACTTGAATGCGGCGTTTGGCTGCTCGTTTTGAAGCCCGACAATATGTTCGTGCAGATGATGATTGGGCCGGGCAGCCAAAAATTCTCGGTGACGCTCGACGCAAAAGAGCCGGTCACGACCTTCAAAACGAAGGATTCGCCCGACAATGCGGCCTTTTATGAATACCTCGGCTGGCTCGACAAACAGCGAAAAGAGGCCGATGGGCTGCGAAATTCGCTTTCCGACCAATCAAAACCAGCCGATTCGGCCCGCGTCACGAAGCGCTTGGAGGAAATCGACAAAGAAGTGAAGGCCCTCCAATCAAAGACCGTCGAGAAAAACCCCGGCACGATGACCTCGAAAATCGTGAAATCTGCGATCGACGTGAAGATCCCGGATTTTCCCGGCGATGAAAAGGAGCAGCAATTGAAGAAATACCTTTGGTACAAGGCGCACTATTTTGACAATTTGGAACTGACGGACCCTTGTATGTTGCGGTCGCCCGTTTTGCACCAGCGGATGGTCTATTTTGTGGACAAAATGACGGTGCAGCACCCGGATTCCATCATTCTTGCGGTCGACTATTTGTTGCAAAAAACGGCCCCGGCAGAGGAAACGTACAAGTATTACCTCATCCATTTTCTCAATTTTTACGCAAAATCGAACATCGTCGGCATGGACGCGGTCTATGTGCACATTGCCGACAAATACTATTGCGCGGGCAAGGCGACTTGGGCGAAAAAGGAGGACCTCGATAAAATTTGCGACAATGCGGCCCGGTTGCGACCCATTTTGATCGGTAAAGTGGCCCCAAACATCGCACTTGAAAAGCGCGACGGGACAAAATTCAGCCTTTATGATGTCAAAACTGATTATACCGTCCTCTGGTTTTGGGCCTGGGATTGCGGGCATTGCAAGAAAAATGCGCCCGACATGAAGGCTTTCAGCACAAAATGGAAGGACAAGGGCGTGACCGTTTTGGGCCTTTGCACCGCGCTTTCCGACAAATTGCCCGAGTGCTGGAAGGCAATCGACGAGCGCGAGTTCACCGATTTTGTCAATTGCGTGGACCCGTACATGCGCTCAAATTACAAGACTTTGTACGATGTCCGATCGACCCCGCAGATGTTCATTTTGGACAAAAACCATGAGATATTGATGAAAAGGGTCGGCGCAGAGCAGCTGGAAGAGGTGATGGGCGAAATTATCCAGATGGAGGAATTGAAGAAAAAGGACGGGATCAAGAAATAAATGAGATAATTGGTCAATTTGGCAATGGGCTAATATGCAGCAATTGACCCATTCCCAAATTGACAAATTATCTCATTAAATCAATGGTTTTTGTGGTCATTTGTGGCTGCAAAAACCATTTTTTTTGCGAAAAAATTCGACCGAAAATGAACGCCCTCGTTCTCAACAAACTCCACGCAGGCCTTGATTATCAACAAGTTGCGCTCAAAATACCGGCCCGGCACGAGGTCGTCGTCGAGCTTCGGGCAGCCGCCCTCAACCATCGCGATGTTTATATCACGGAGGGGCAATATGCGGGCATCAAATTTCCAACAATACTTGGCTCGGACGGCGCGGGCATTTTGAACGGCAAGGAGGTCGTCATCAACCCGGCGATATTTTGGGGGGAAAATTTGGCCGTGCCGGGGCCGGATTTTCGCGTCCTCGGATTGCCCGACGACGGGACTTTTGCCGAGGCGATCGTCATCCCGAAAATCAATGTTTTTGAGAAGCCCGCACACCTTTCAATGGGCGAAGCCGCGGCGATTTCGTTGGCCGGATTGACGGCCTTTCGCGCACTTTTTACCAAAATTGGATTGAAAAAGGGTGAAAAAGTATTGATTTCAGGCATCGGCGGCGGCGTGGCCTTGACGGCTTTGCAGTTCGCGGTGGCCATCGGAGCGGAGGTTTTTGTCACTTCAGGCTCGGTCGAAAAAATTGGAAAGGCCATAAAATTGGGCGCAAAATCCGGGTTTGATTATCATGAAATTGGTTGGGAAAAACGGTTTCAAAAAGAAATTGGCCGCGTCGATGCCGTGCTGGATTCGGCTGGCGGCGACGGTTTTGCGGGGCTGGTCGGCCTCATCGCGCCCGGCGGACGGCTCGCAACTTATGGCGGGACGCTCGGAAAAATCAACGGGCTTTCGCCACAGGTCGTTTTTTGGAAACAAATTTCCATCTTTGGCACTTCGATGGGCAACCCGCGCGAGTTCCGGGCGATGCTCGATTTTGTAAAAAAGCATGAAACCAGGCCGGTCGTGGACAGCATTTTCCCGCTCGAAAAAGGGAACGACGCACTGCGGAAAATGGGGGAGGGGCGGCAGTTTGGAAAGATTGTTCTCGAAATTTGAATCTTAAAAACTATGACAAACGAACAACCTAAAATCTCGGAGTCGACCATTATTTTGCTGACAGAAACGGTCATCGAGCCGATAAAACCGACGGAGATCCCCTATGCGGAGGCCGACATCAGCGAACGATACGAAGATGTTTTTTGGGAAATCCGCCCCGATTCGCTCGCCGGGTTTTCGCAGGAAGGCAACCGTTTTTTGTTCACGGCAAAAAATGGCGCGGCGGTCTCCGTTCAGGTTTTGGGAGAGGGCCTCGTGCGCGTCCGATTCGCGCCGGAGGGGATTTTCGAGGCCGATTTTTCTTATGCAATCGACCCAAAATTTGCGCCAGCGAAAACCGAAATTTCCACAAAAGAGGGCGAGGATTTTATTGAAATTCAGGTCGGCGAACTGGGCATCCAAGTTGCCGTCGAGGGTTTGACCATCCGTTTTTACGACATGATGAGCGGGCGGACGATCAGCGAGGACATCGAGCCGATGTTTGCAAAACGGACGATCGTGCGCGGAATTTGCGAAGTGAAATCCACGAAAAAAACATGGCGGAAAGAGGCGTTTTTTGGCCTCGGCGACAAGACCTGCGGGACGAACTTGCGGGGGCAAAATTATCACAACTGGTGTTCCGACAGCTTTGCCTTTGGCCGTGAGACGGACGAAAATTATCGGGCCATTCCTTTCTATCTTGCTTATAATCAAGGACTTGCGTATGGAATTTTCTTGGACAACACGTTTCGGAGCGGCTTCGATTTTGATTCGACCGAAAGCGGGAAAACCGTTTTCGGCGCAGACGGCGGCGAGCTGAACTACTATTTTTTTTACGAAAAAACCTTGATGGACATTGCCCGGAAATACACCGATTTGACGGGCAGGGCGGAGCTCCCGCCGATATGGGCGTTGGGATATCACCAGAGCCGATGGTCGTATTTTCCCGAAAAAAACGTCCTTGCGCTGGCCGATGAAATGCGCCGACAGGAGATTCCGTGCGACGCGATCTATCTCGACATTGATTATATGGACGGCTGGCGGTGCTTCACGGTGAACGGGGCGCATTTTCCGGATTTGGGAAAATTGACGACGGACCTGGAGGCGCAAAATTTCAAAACTGTCGTCATGATCGATCCCGGGATCAAGGCCGACGCGGGTTATTCAGTTTTTAAAGAAGGTGTTGAAAAGGGACATTTTTTGAAAAAATCGGACGGGCAATTGGCCCTCGCGCCCGTTTGGCCGGGGCTTTGCGCGTTTCCGGATTTTACGAAAAACAAAACCCGGCTTTGGTGGGGCGAGCTTTATCGGGAGTTTTACGAAAAAAGTGGCGTGGCCGGATTTTGGAACGACATGAACGAACCTGCGGTTTTTCACGTCAACAAAAAGACGTTGCCCGATGATATTTTGCACGATTTTGATGGGCACCCGACCAACCACCGGAAGGCGCACAATGTTTATGGACAACAAATGAGCCGGGCCTCGGTGGACGGTCTGCGTAAGATCTTGCCCGAAAAAAGGCCGTTTTTGCTCTCGCGGGCCACGTTTTCGGGCGGTCAGCGCGATGCAGCTGTCTGGACGGGCGACAATGTGGCAAGCTGGGACCACCTCCAATTGGCCAATATCCAATGCCAGCGGCTCGCGGTGAGCGGTTTTTCATTTGTCGGCTCGGATATCGGCGGTTTTATCGGCGCGCCGGACGGGGAATTGATGGTCCGTTGGCTGCAACTCGCGGCGTTCCACCCGTTCATGCGGACGCACTATTCGGGCGACCATTTGCTGGGCGACGCGGCGGATATTTCCGAAAAAGATTTGGAGGAACTGCACGGCGACAAATTGATGGAATTCAGCCACGAGCCTTTCAGTTTTGGCGAAAAATGGACACCGCACGCGAAAAAGGCCATCGAACTGCGCTATCATATCCTGCCGACCATCTATTCTGCCTTTCGAAAATACACTTTGGACGGCACGCCCATTTTGCGCCACCTCTTTTTTGAAGACCCGATGGACGCGAAATTGTTGGAAAACGAGCGCGATTTTATGTTCGGCGAGCACCTTTTGGTCTCGCCTGTCATCCAGCCAAAATTGCAGCGGCAGTCGGTTTATCTTCCACAAAAAAGCAATTGGTACTATTTCTGGTCGGGGCAACCGGCGCGGGGCGGGAGCGATTTTTTTGCGAGTTTACAGCCGGAGCAAATCCCGTTTTTTGTGCGAGAAGGGGCGGTTTTGCCCATTTGGCCGACACGGAACAGCACGTCCGACAAGCCAATCGATGAACTGACTTTGTATGTCTATCACAAAATCGGGACGGAAACCAGCCAACTTTATGAGGACAGCGGCGAGGGCTACGCTTATAATGACGGCGATTGCAACACCAAGACCTTCACTGTCGAGGGTGCGGTGGACAGGCTGAAATTGACCCAAACTATTGAGGGGAAATACGCGCCGACCTACCTAAAATTGACCGTTTACCTCGTCGGGCTGCCCTTTTTCGTGAAAAAATGCAAGGCGGATAAGCAAGAACTGATTGTGAAGGAAATCCGTTTGCGAGACCGTTCAATCTATAAACTGGAACTGGCGCCGGGGTTTGGGTCGGTTGAGATTACTTGAGTCAAAAATGGATAAAAAAATGAACCAACTCATTGATAGTCAATGAGTTGGCTCGTTTTTTATATAAAATGTACCCGGAAAGGGAGTCGAACCCTCACGACCGTCTGGTCACGGGATTTTAAGTCCCGAGTGTCTACCATTCCACCACCCGGGCAAAATTGAACATCGCAAAGGTAGAAAAGCTAATCAATGAAG
>JANOQP010000774.1:0-7961 GCA_031414895.1 Saprospirales bacterium | reverse complement strand
GAGGAGAAGGCTGTCGGCGAGTTTGTGCAAAAGGGCAACCACCTCGGTGGCACTTGGCGCACGGAAACGGGCGATTACCGTTTTTTGGAGGGCACGGTGCAGGGCCGGAGGTTTTGGTTGAGCGCATTTGACGGGGCCCATGCCTTTCTTTTTTCGGGAAACATCCATGCCGACACCCTCGACGGCGAGTTCCGCAGCGGGGTCCACCATCGCGCACTTTGGTCGGCCCGGCGCAACCCGTCCTTCGACATCCGCCCCGCCGACGCGCTCACGACGCTCAAACCCGGCGCAACGGGCATACATTTTGCCTATGCAACCCCAGATGGCCGCACGGTCGGCATTCCATCCGAAGCCGGGAAGGGCAAAGTGAAGATCGTGCAGATCATGGGGAGCTGGTGCCCAAATTGCCTCGACGAGACCGAGTTTTTGGTCGATTATTTTGCCAAAAACCCGTCGTCCGACGTGCAGGTGATCGGCCTTTCGTGGGAACGGGGCCGTGACCCAAAATTGGCCAACGAACAGGTCGCCCGCTACAAAAAGCTCAAAAACATCCCATACGACCTCGTTTGGGCGGGCTATGCGAACAAGGATTCAGTGGCGGCAAAACTGCCGGAACTTCAAAATTTCATGGCCTTCCCGACCATGATCTTGATCGACAAAAACGACCGCGTCCGAAAGATCCACACAGGTTTCGATGGGCCGGCGACGAGCAAATTTGGGGCGTTCAAAGCTGATTTTGACCGAACAGTAAAGATGCTTTTGGCTGAAAAATAATCGAGTTTAAATGGAAAAAATAATCCTCGCGTACTGCCACGAAAACGCGCGCTTGGCAAAACAAATCGATGAAAAACTGCACCGTTCGGGCATCCGTTTCGACCATGTTTCGGATGAGAAGGATCGGTTGCCGGGCCAGTTCGTCGCGGCGGTGCAATCCACGAACGCGCCGGTGATCTTGCTTGTGACCGACAATTTTTTGCGCTCGCAGGGGTGCATGGCGCAGGCGCAGCCGATGCTCCAACAACTCCTCCGCACCAACCGGGTGCTGCCCGTCGTGGCCGATGGGTTTCGGGCCAACCCGTCGACCGGGCACGTCGACCGGGTGGAGACCAATTTCGAGCGGGTCATCCACGCGATCACCTACATGAACTATTGGCAGTCGGTCTATCTTGAACTTCGTCAAAAAAAGGACCATGTCGGCCCAGAGGCAGCCGAGGCATTGGACCGCGAGGTGCGCAATGTGCGCGATATTTCGGTTGAGATCGGCGATTTTTTGAACACGCTGCGCAACGCCGAATATGTCAGGTGGGACAATTTTTCGGCCAACCAATTTGAGCTTTTTTTCCGCAAGTTCGGGGTGACCGATCTTTACCAACAATACCGGCAGGTGGCCGCCGCCGACCCGGTTTTTGAGGAGACGGAGGACGAGGCCGAACCCGTCGCAATTGGGCAGACGCCGCCACCATTGCCCGAAATATCGCCAAAAATTATAGAAATCGAGCCGGAACCGACCCATTTTGAGGAAAAATCCATCGAGCCGGAAACCGATATTTGGGAAAAACAGACCGGGCTGCCGCCCGAGTTCGTGCCGGAACAGACCCCTTTTTGGGCGGAAAACGACGGCGGGGAAGGGCCATTGTTTGATGCCCCCCCGTTCGATATTTTAAAGGAGCTCGACAAGGACTTGGACGAAAAAACAGCCCTCGCGGCGGCAAGGTCGCGCAAGAAAAAGCTGGCCACGGCGACCGCCCCGCCAAAAATCGAGGCCGAAAAAGCGGCAAGGAAAACCAAGCCCAAAGCCCCGAAAACAGAAGCCGGGCCAGGCACAGAAACCGTTTTTTTGGAAAAAACAACTACTGAAACTGCCGACCAAAATCTTGAAACCCCGCTTTTTGAAGAAAAAACAGGCAGATCGGGGCCAGTCGAGATCCAGATCTCCCCGCGAAAATTGATGCCGATCCCTGAAACACCGACCCATGCCGAAATTGAGGCACTCGTCGCGGAGATCGTGCGCGAGGAAGCGGCCATGGCCGAGGCGCGCGCCGCCGTTTCGGATGAAAATTTGGTGGTTGAAAACAATGGAAAGCCGCCTTATTTTGATGGTGAAAATGAAGCCCACGTTGAAGGGACCCGGGACGAGGATGAACCGCAAGCGGAAAATGAATTGTCCTCGCGGCCCGTATCGGCCATGCAATTGCCTCATTTTCAACCAGTTAGCGCAGCCTCGACGGACACCGACGATATTCGATTGACGCAGGCAGATGCTCATTTTTGGCTCGAAAAAAGCGAATTCGACGAGGCCCGATTGCAGGCCGAAGAGCTTGCGATGAAATACCCGGCGCGTGCCGAGGGCTGGTTTTTGCTCGGCGAGATTGCCGAATCGGCGGGCGATTATGTGGCGGCGCGGCAATATTGGGAAAAAACGGTCGTGATCGAGGACGAATTCCCGGAGGCACATTTAAGGTTGGCAAAACTGCTCGACCAAAATTTCAAGACAGAAAAAAAAGAGGCCGTCCGCCATTATCGCGCCGCCGCGAAAAACGACCCGGCGGACGCTTCGAGCCTTTACCGGGCCGGCTCGATCTGCCTCGAAAATTTGGGCAAGCACGAAAAGGCACGGCGTTTTTTTCAAAAGACCGTCGAGCGCGACCCGGCCCACGCGGTGGCTTGGTACGACCTTGCGCACCTCGAACGGCATTTGGGCAATTTTGACGAGGCCGCCGATGCTTGGGAACGTGCCATTTCACTCGACCCGGCTTTGAAAACAGAGATTGAGGCGCGCCTGTTTTTGAAAAAAACGGTATCGCGGGTAGATTTTCCCGTTGAAAAATTGGCCGAAAACGCTGTTGAAATTTTGGCCGAAAAATTAAATTCGACGCAAAACGGTTTTGCCAAAAAGGAAGACCAACCAGTTGAAAATCAACCAGTTGCGTCGAAAATTGAGCCCCAAGTTTTACCAAAATCGACCGTTTTGACCGTCCTCATCACGGGCGCGACGAGCGGCATCGGGCGGGCGACGGCCGAGATATTTGCCAAAAATGGCCACCGCGTTTTGATGACCGGGCGGCGGGCCGAGCGGCTGGCAGAAATTGAAATGGGTTTTTCAGAAGCATATGAAAACGATGTTTTGACCGCCTGTTTTGATGTCCGCGACCGCCAATCGGTTGAGCAAATGGTCGAAAATCTCCCCGAAAACTGGCGCGACATCGACCTTTTGATCAACAATGCGGGCCTCGCGAAGGGCCTCGACCCTATCCACGAGGCCGATTTTGAGCATTGGGAGGCCATGATCGATACCAATTTGAAGGGCCTTTTGTACATGACCCGGCTCATCGCGCCGGGCATGGTGGCGCGGCGGCGCGGCCATATCATCAACATCGGGAGCATCGCCGGGAAGGAGGTTTATCCGAAGGGCGGCGTTTATAACGCAACCAAATTTGCGGTTGATGCGCTCACCCGCACCATGCGACTCGACCTCGTGCCGTACGGCGTGAAGGTCTCGTCGGTCAGTCCCGGCGCGGTCGAGGAGACCGAGTTTTCGCTCGTCCGGTTCGACGGCGACGCAGAACGGGCGCAGATTTATGGCGATTTTAGGCCCTTAACGAGCGGCGATGTAGCGGAGGCCATTTATTTTATGGCCACGCGGCCGGCCCATGTGGCCATTCACGACATCGTTTTAACGGGTGCGCAACAGGCGTCGGCGACGTTGATCGATCGGAGCGGGCGGTAGGATTTGGGCAAGAGGGAGTATGGCCAATTTGCCTGCGGTAATTATTTGGCGTGTTTTAAAAAATAAACTGTGCTCCGTTTTTTATAAAAACGATGCCCTAACTGATTGATTCCCAACACCTTACCAGCCGCTCCCATGAAATCCGTGTGCCAAAAGCACGCTGATTATCAACGAGTTATGGAATATAATTTCAAAAAAATTAGTTTCTGGGATGAAAAACCGGATTGTGCAAATACCTTTGCGCCGCTTTCGGAAAAAGACCAAATTCTTCGCACGTTGGCCGTCTGTCGTCTGTCGTCAGCCGTTTTATTTCACACAAAAAATTCATCAATCGTGAATACGTTGAGTTACCGCACCATCTCGGTCTCGAAGCACGGGCGCGCCAAGAAATGGTACGTCGTGGATGCCGAGAACGTGGAAGTGGGCCGTCTTTGCTCCCGGATTGCGTCGGTCTTGCGCGGCAAGCACACGCCGTCCTTTACGCCGAACGCCGATACGGGCGATTTTGTCATCGTCCTCAATGCCGAAAAAGTCCGTTTTACGGGCAACAAATGGGCACAAAAAGAATATCGCGAGATGAACTCGCTGGCCCCGGGTGGCCGCCGCGAGTTTTTCGCCGAGCGCCTTCGCGCCAAGCACCCGCACCGCGTCATTGAAAAGGCGGTCCGTGGGATGTTGCCGAAGACAAAATTGGGCGATGCGCTCTATACAAAGCTCTTCGTCTATGCCGGTACCGAACACCCGCACACGGCGCAAAAACCCGAACCTTTCACCTTTTAATTATAAAAAATGTCAGAGCAAATAAACGCTTTGGGCCGCCGGAAGGCCGCCGTTGCGCGTGTCTATGTCTCGAAAGGTGAAGGTAAGATCACCGTCAACGGCAAGGATTATCGCGAATATTTCCCGCAGATGCACGTCCAGTTTTACGTCACCGACCCGTTCGTGACGGTCGGTGTCGAGACGGCGTACGATGTGAACGTCAATGTGAAAGGCGGCGGTTTCCGTGGCCAATCCGAGGCGATCCGCATGGGCATCAGCCGCGCCTTGGTGAAAATGAACGCCGATTGGCGGTCGCCGCTGAAAGCGAAAAAATACCTCACCCGCGACAGCCGCATGGTCGAGCGCAAGAAATATGGCCGCCCAAAGGCGCGCGCCCGTTTCCAGTTCTCGAAACGCTAATTTTTTTTAATGATGAACGATGAATGATGAATGATGAATAGCAAGTATTCACATTCGGCAATTCATCATTCATCATTCATCATTCATCATTCTAAATTAAACGGTTTCTCTAAAATGGAAAAGCCTTCATATAAAGAATTGCTCGAAGCGGGCGTGCACTTTGGCCACCTTCGCCGCAAGTGGAACCCGAAAATGACTCCATATATATTCATGGAGCACAAGGGCATCCACATCATCGACCTGCACCGCACGTCGGACAGCCTCGAACGGGCAGCCCTCGCCGCAAAAACGATGGCCAAAGCGGGCAAAAAAATCATGTTCGTCGCCACGAAAAAGCAGGCCCGCGATATCGTCGCCCGTGCTGCCGAGAGCGTCGGGATGCCCTTCGTGACCGAGCGTTGGTTGGGCGGCATGATGACCAATTTCCAGACCATCCGGAAATCCGTCAAAAAGATGCACAATATTGAGCGCATGCTCGCCGACACGACGCTCACGAGCCTCACGAAAAAAGAGCGCCTCACCCTTGAGCGCGAGCGCAACAAAATGGACCGTCAGCTTGGCGGTATCGCCGATATGAACAAGCTGCCGTCAGCGGTATTTTTGGTCGATATCAAGCACGAGCACCTCGCGCTTGCAGAGGCCAAAAACCTCGGCCTCAAAACCTTCGGCATGGTCGATACGAATTCCGACCCGACCAAGGTCGATTTCGCAATCCCCGCCAACGACGACGCTTCGAAGTCCATCACGATCATCACCAATTATATCGTGGCGGCCATCAAAGAGGGCCTTGCCGAGCGCGACCAGGCGAAATCCGCCGCTCCGAAAGAAGCTTAAATTCGGCTGACGACGGACGGCTGACGGCAAACGGGAACTACCCACGACCGTCCGCCGCCCGCCGCCGCCCGTCCACCAAAAAAAAAATCATAAAAATGGCAGATGTAAAAGTCTCTTTGTCAGACATCACACGCCTCCGTGAGTTCATGGGCGCGGGCATGATGGACTGCAAAAAAGCCCTCGAAGAAGCGGGCGGCGATTTTGACACCGCGGTCGATGTGCTCCGCAAAAAAGGCATTGCAAAAGCGGCAAAACGCGAAGATCGCGAAGCAAAAGAAGGCGTTGTCATCGCGATGACCCTCCCCAACCAGACGCGCGGCGTCATCATCTCGCTCAATTGCGAGACCGATTTTGTGGCCCGCAACGAAGGTTTTATCGCCATCGCAACGCAGATTGCGCAGGTGGCCGTGGACAATTTCCCCGACAGCCTTGATGACCTTTTGGCACTCGAATTTGGCCCAGGCCTTGTCATCCGCGATAAGGTCGGCGAGATCAACGGCACCATCGGCGAGAAAATCGGTTTGAACCACTACCAAAAAATCACGGGCGCACAAGTCCTCCCGTACAACCACTCCAACAACAAATTGAGCGTGCTTTTGGCCATCAATAAGCGCGAAAATGCGTTCGAGGAAGCCGCCCGCTCCGTAGCGATGCAGGTCGCCGCAATGGCCCCGGTCTCGGTCTCGAAGGACGACGTGCCAGCCGATATCGCCGCCAAGGAAATGGAGATTGGCCGCGAACTTGCCCGCAACGAGGGCAAACCAGAGGCCATGCTCGAAAAAATCGCCGAAGGCCGTTTGAACAAGTTCTTCGCTGAAAACACGCTCCTTTCGCAAAAATATGTGAAGGACAACAGCCTTTCCGTTGACCAATTCCTCCGTTCCCTCGACAAGGAATTGACGGTCACGGCGTTCTCCCGCGTTGGGCTTTGATTTTTTTTTGACATAAAAAGAGCGAATCGTTTATCGGTTCGCTCTTTTTTTTGCCCTTTTACAATTCTTGAAATGTCGGAACTGAAATACACCAGGATACTCCTGAAATTGAGTGGCGAGAGCCTCATGGGCGCCCAACAGTTCGGCATCGAGCCGGCCATGCTCCGCCATTATGCCAAACAAATCAAGGACTTGCACGACCTCGGCTGCGAAGTGGCGGTCGTGATCGGCGGCGGCAACATCTTTCGCGGCCTCCAAGCCGACGCGACGGGCATCGAGCCGGTCACGGGCGATTATATGGGGATGATGGCGACCGTAATCAACGGCATGGCCCTCCAATCCGCGCTCGAAAACCTCGGCGTTTATACCCGCCTGATGACCGCGATAAAAATGGAGAACATCGCCGAGCCGTACATCCGCCGTCGCGCAATTCGCCATCTTGAAAAAAAGCGCGTCGTCATTTTTGGCGCGGGAACGGGCAGCCCGTATTTCACGACCGATTCCGCCGCTGCACTTCGTGCAAATGAAATTGCTGCGGATGTCATTTTGAAGGGCACGCGAGTCGATGGCATTTACACCGCCGACCCGGAAAAGGACAAAACCGCTACCAAATTTGACCATTTGACCTTCCAACAGGTCATTTCGATGGGCCTCGAAGTCATGGACATGACCGCTTTCACGCTTTGCCAAGAGCAAAATATGCCCATCATCGTCTTCGACATCAACAACGACGACAACCTGCGCGGCATCGCTTTCGGTGAAAAAATCGGCACTTTGGTAAAAGATTGATTTCAATGCTCGACGAAATCCGCCTAAAACTCGCCCCGTTCGATGCACGTCTGGTCGCCGTCTCAAAAACGCACCCGGCCTCGGAAATCTTGAAACTTTACGGGGCAGCCCAGCGCATTTTTGGTGAAAACCGCGTGCACGAACTGCTCGAAAAACAGGCCGGACTTCCCGCCGATATCGAGTGGCATTTGATCGGCCATTTGCAGACGAACAAGGCCCGGCAAATCGCCCCTTTTGTCTCGCTCATTCATTCAATGGACAGTTTAAAATTGCTCCAAGCGGTTGATAGTGAGGCAGTTAAGTGCGATCGCGTGATTGATTGCCTGCTGCAATTTCATATCGCCGAGGAGGAATCAAAGTTCGGTTTTTCGGAAAATGAGGCGGTCGAAATGCTCCAATCCCTCCAATTTTTGGCCCTCAAAAATGTCCGGGTTTGTGGCGTGATGGGCATGGCCACGTACACCGAGGATCGGGCCCAAGTGCGAAAAGAGTTCCGTGAG
>JANOQP010000773.1:0-3590 GCA_031414895.1 Saprospirales bacterium | reverse complement strand
CCGTTTTTGATAAAAATGGGCGAAAAAAAAAGACGGGGCCAGGAAGTTTTTCCCCACCGGGCCCCGATTTTTTTGGCGCGGTCGCTGGTCAATTTTCGCTCGGCCTGTTTTTCGGGAACTCGCCCGCGGCCCAACGTTTTTCGATTTTTTCGATGGTCGCAATGGGGCATTCGAGCAGGGCCGCAATTTCCGGAAGGGAGAAGCCCCGTTCGAGCATTTTCACGGTCGCGGTTTCGGTCAGCTCGAGTTTTCCCTCGAGTTTTCCTTCGAGTTTTCCTTCGAGTTTCCCCTCGAGTTTCCCCTCGAGTTTTCCTTCGAGTTTTCCTTCGAGTTTCCCCTCGCGATAGTGGTGTTTTTTCAAACTTTCAACGGCATATTGAGCAAGTGATTCCATGTTTTCTTTTTTACCGGTTAAAAATTCGTTGATTTCGTCCGCAAAAATAGCCTCTGGCTCTGGTTTCGCAAAATGCACATAGTTTTCGACAAAGATCAGGATGTCCTCGATCTCCTCGCGCGAATGCCCGCGCTGGCGCAATTTCCGCAGGGCGTACATTTTCAGTTCCATCAGGTTTTCGTCCGATAGTTTGTTGCGCTTCATGCCGTGCCAGGCGACCTGCATGATGGTTGCGAATATGTTTTCGTTCGCGGCGAGGCCGTCAAGGTCGGCCTCCAACAGCTTAAAGGTCGAAAAATCGTACCTGACTGCCGTGCCCCACCGCTCTTTTTCATAAAAGGTCGGGCAAAAATTGGGGTCCTCGTCCACATAACACGCCAGCCCGACGATGTCCACGTTGAAACGGTCGCTGGCCCGGTAGTTGTACTCGTACATCCGCCGGGGAAAATCGGCTTCGGGCCTGCCCTGCACCTCGATATGGACGATGATCCACATTTCCTCGCCGTTTTTCAGCCAGACCTTGGCCAAAACATCGGCAACGCGCCCGCGGCGGTTGTTTTTTGGGCGGATGCGCGGGAGCTCCTTATCCAAAAACTCATGGCCGCGCGGCCAATCGACCTCGGTGCAAAACTTGGGGAAAAAGAAATGGATTGCGCTCTTGAAGCTGGTGCGGATGATGCGCTTCCAGAGTTCGTCGCGCCGCATGATATGTCGTCTCATCGTGTTTGTTTGTTCCAAAAATCGCGGCGAAGCTATTTTTCTGCTGGCACAAACCGCTGACTGTCAAGAAATTGCATGAATTTTTTTTCAAAATCTGCGCCGCCGATATCGTGCAAATTGAGGTGCCCCGCGCCCGCGACGATGACCAGTTCCTTGTTTTTGGAGGCCAAATTTTGGAAGATGCGGCGGCCATAATCGACCGAGATCCGTTTGTCGGCATCGCCGTGAGCGAGCAATATTGGTTGGAAAATTTGTCGCGCCGCCTCCGCCGGGCAGACAGAATCGGGTTGAAAATGGGCAATCTCGCCTGCCTTTTTGAGCGCACTTCGGCTCGCCCACGGGAGGCGTATATTGAAGAACCGCTGCGCCTGATAATCCGAGACGACCGTTTGCAGGTCGGGGAAGGTGCTTTCGACGATGCCAAAATCGAGGCGCGGGTCGTTTTCGAGGGCCTGCAAAGCGATTGCTCCGCCGAGTGATGCGCCCCAAACACCCAGTTTTTGGCTTTCGATGGGTCGGCTTTTTTCAAAAATATCGACGACGGATGCGAGGTCTTTTTCCTCAAAATAACCGAACGTGCAAAAATCGCCCTCGCTTTCGCCGTGCGCACGGCCGTCCAAAAGGAGCGAGTTCCAGCCCCTCTCGCTCAAAAAACGGGCAGTTTCGATGAAATGGCCGCCGTGGCCGGAAATGCCGTGGCAAAAAATAACCGTGTTCGGGAAGATGGAATCGCCCGCGGCCCGCACGAACCAGCCGTTCAGTTTGATGCCGCAGTGGCCGTCGAGCGTCAATTGTTCGGCATTCAGCCCAAGTTCGGCGGGCGTTTGGCGGGCCGAGTGTTTCCACGGCCTGATGATGCTGTATGGCAGCACGTTTTCGATGGCCCAATAGCCGGAACCGAGCAAAACGATCGCGAAAATGCCGAGGCAGCCAAGGCTCTTTTTCATGGTGTTTTTTTAAAAAATACAGCTCGCCTGCCGCCTCAAAACATCCACATTATAGACCTCGTAATCCTCAAAACCGGTGTTCCAGGCGATGCGGATGCGGTCGATCTCGCGCTTTTTGATGGCCGAGAGCTGCTCTTTTCCGTCGATCAAAAAGATGCCCTGAAAGGTGGTGAAATTGTCCGTTTCGTTCACCGCACCCTCGTCGGTGCGCGCGTTTTCGAGGGTGATGACCGATCCATCGATGAATTTTATCGTCATCCGGTTGCCCCGGTTGAGGCCGCCGAAGCTGCGTTTTGCGCTGCCCTCGTTGATTTTTATGGTCAAATTGACGTATTTTGGGCCGCTCACAATGCCCATGAGCTGCACTGCGCAGTCGATGTGCGGCCGGTCGCGCAGGTGGTTTTTCATGAAACTATTGGTGAACGTGAAAAACGGCTCGGCGGCCATCTCGACGCGCACTTGCCCTGTGAACTCGTCGCGCGATTCGCCCGCTATGCGGCATTTCGGCGCGGGCGGGGTGAAGAGCGGGTCGTTAGCGCGGCTGTAAAGTTTGAAATCAGAGGCGGTTCGGTTGGCCTTCGGGCGGGCGGCGGGCGGTTTTGACTCAAAGGGCGCGCCGATTTTTGGGCCTGTTGGGGCGACCGGGTTTTCGGCGACGGGGTAGGTGGGCCTTGCGACGACGGGGCCGGTCGGTTTTGGGCGGTTGCCGGTGATTTCGTTGCCCTGGGCGATGAGGCCGCGGATGTCCGATTCGTTGGTCAAAATGGCGCGGCGCAGGCCCGCGACGGGCATATTTTCAAAACGTGCGGTGTTCTTGACGGTCTTTTTGGCGCGCTCGGCCAGTTTTTTCCAGTCGCGCTCGGCCTGTTTTGCTTGCAGGTATAGATTGGTCTGAAACACCACGATCGAGTCGGAGGCGGTCTTTTCGCGCTTCACCTTGGCCACTTGATCGTGCAGGTTTTGGCGTTTGTAGGTAGCATATTGCAGCTCGCGCTCGAACCCCTTTTTGAGCAGGCCCGCCTGTTGGTCGAGCCGGGCGGCCCAGAGCCGGAGCTGGTCCTCGGCGAGCGAATCGGGGTTGCCGATGCTGTCGAGTCGGGGCCAATCGGTGGCCTCGATCAACCAATAATGGGTCTCTATCTCGATGAAAGCGGATTCCTGCGCGGCCGATTTTGTGAAAAAAATGCAGATAACAGCGGCGAGGGCCGCGAACGGGCGGTACATATCAGTGCAAGTTTTGGAAGCTCAACGCTGGTTTGGCGATTTGTCACCATCGTCGCTTATTAAAAAATTGGTTTGCCGTTTTCATTCACGGTGCAAAAAAAACGCCAATTCCCGCTTCCCACAACGTTCAGCATTTTTTGTACAAAAAAAAACGGCCAACCGCTGGTGTGCGATGGCCGTTCTTGGGCAGACCCAATTTTTGGGTGTTTTAGGAAATGGCGAAGGATGTTCGATCACTCGGATCAAGCGGCAGAGTCGGGGTTTTTGACCGAGCTATTGACTACCGAAGCGAGATAAGCGACAAC
>JANOQP010000772.1:0-2519 GCA_031414895.1 Saprospirales bacterium | reverse complement strand
GCCAAATCCTGCAGGTCGCGGGCGGCGGTGTCTTGGGAGCATTTTGCCATTTTGGCATATTTCGAGGAATTGAGCTTGCCCTCAAAATCGCCCAAAAATTTGTTGAGCATAAAAACCTGCCGTTCGTTGAGCGGGGTTTTGGCGTGTTTTTCCCAAAACCTGGCCTTTGTCAGCACTTTTTCGAGGGTGAGCTGGGCGGCTTCTACCGCTTTTTCGAGACAATCGAGGTACCACGCGAGCCAGTCGGTGATGTCCATGTCGCCGCGCGAAGTCCTTTCCAGAATGAGATAATAGCCCTTCCGTTGGGCCATGATCTGGGCGGACAAACTGTAAAAACGCGACGGCAGTTTCTCCGATTTCGCCAATTGCAGGTCCATGATGGCGCGGCCGATGCGGCCATTCCCGTCATCAAACGGGTGGATTGTGACGAACCAAAAATGGGCAATCCCGGCCTTCAAAACGGGGTCGGTATCGTTTTCCCCATTGAACCAGTCCAAAAAAACGAACATTTCAGCCTCCATTTTTACGGCATCCGGGGCCTGGAAATGCACCCGCTCCTGGCCCATCCCGCCGGAAACGATCTGCATGGGGCCGGTTTCGTCCGTCCGCCATTGCCCGACATCGATCTTGAACATCCCGCTGTGGCCGGTCGGGAAAAGCCCGGCATGCCAAGCGAACAACCGTTCTACGGTCAGTTTTTTTTGAAAATTGCACGTCGCATCGAGCACCATGTCAACCACTCCATCCACGTTCCGGTCGGACGGCACGAGGCCGCCGGTATCCATCCGCAATTGCCGGGCGAGCGATGAACGCACCTTTTCGGGGGCCAAAAACTCCCCCTCGATCTCAGAGGATTTCAACACATCCAAGCTCAATGTTTCCAAAAAAGCCTCTTGGCTCAACTCGAAACCGAGGCCGGACATTTGCCCAAACAGCCTGCCCTGCAGGTTCCGGGCGTGGGCCAATTGGGGCAACAGGGCCGCGCTGTCCCAAGTGAAATTTGGCCAATCGGGCCGTTGGTGGATGAAAGTTGCCATGTTTTAGTAGAAGGTTTTGGGGCAAAAATAACGGTTTGCGGAGCAAAAAGCGATTTTACTCCGCAGATTGTGCGGAGCAAATAAGGATTTTACTCCGCAGCATTTTGAAACCTTTTTGGAAAAAACAAAAAAGGCCACCCCCGAAACGACGGAGATGGCCCTTGTTTTTACCCAAAAAATGGCGGCTGGTCAAATCTTGACAATGTGGAACGGCTCGGAAACCGCGTTGCCGCCCTGGACGGGCCCAATCAGCCTGCCACCACCCTGCCCGCCACAAATTCAAAGAAGTTTTCCGGCGTAACGACCAAAAAAGGGGTCTCCGGATAGGCCGCGAGAAAAGCTGTCGGCATTTTCACCTTTTTGTTTTGCCCCCACTTGAATTCAAAAGCGGCAAACCGGCCATCGTTTTCTTCCACAAAATCAATTTCCTGCCCCCTGACCATGCGCCAGAAATATTTGCCCACAAAAAGCCGCTCGCGATATTGGTTGTACTTGAGCCGTTCACTGATCAGGAAGTTTTCCCATAAGGCGCCCGTATCCTGCCGGAGGTGGAGCGGGCTGAAATTGCCGATGATCGCATTCCGCACGCCATTGTCCAAAAAGTAGTACTTCCTGGAAGTCGAGATTTCGTCCCGCAGGTTGCGCCGGAGCGGGTTTAGGCGAAAGAGCACGAACGATTTTTCGAGCAGGTCGAGATAGTTCACGACGGTCTCTTTGTTGATGCCCAAAAGGTTGGACAGTTCATTGTACGACACTTCGTGGCCGACCTGTAAGGCCACTGCTTGAAGCAGTTTTTCCAGAACAGCGGGCTTGCGGATGTTGCCGAACGAGAGGAGGTCCTTGTAGAGGTATTCGCCGACGATATTGGAGAGGATGCGCTTTTCATTGCCCACCTCGTTCAATACTTCTGGGTACATCCCAAAGATCAGCCGCTGCTCCAGCCCGGACTCGGCCCGGAACTGCCCGACCTGCGCCGCCCATTCGGCCCACGAAATGGGGAACAGGTTGAAATCGAACTTGCGGCCCGTGAGCGGCTCGTTGATGCGGTTGGCAAGGTCGAGCGACGACGAACCGGTGATGATGACTTTTTTGCCCTCGATGCCGTCGATGACGAGCTTTAGCGCAAGGCCAATGTTTTCGATGCGCTGTGCCTCGTCGATCACCAAGATGTCGTGGTCGCCGAGCAGGCTGCGGAGTTGTTCCGTCGACGGGTTGGTCAAGCGGGCGCGGACGAGCGGCTCATCGGCATTGAGGTAAAGGCTTTTTTTGCCCGAACCGGCAATGATTTTTTTTACCAAAGTGGTTTTCCCCACCTGTCGCGGGCCCATGATGGCCAATGCCTTTGGGTTTTCCAGTTGGTTTTGGAGCAGGGCTTCGAGCAATCTTGGTATCATATTTTACCGATGGGCTGTTGTAACCGCCAAAAATACACCTATTTGGCGGTTACAACAGCCGTAATAACAAAAACTGTGCTTTTAACAA
>JANOQP010000771.1:0-6123 GCA_031414895.1 Saprospirales bacterium | reverse complement strand
CGGCGGGTTTTCGAGCATTTCGCGAACGCCATCGAGCCATTTTTCGAACGAATTGTCGTCCGTCCCGCTCACGCCCTTGTATTTCCAGTGGGCCGCAAAACCGCGCTCGGCCACTTCGTCCATGCGCTCGGAGCGCACCTGAACTTCCACGAAGCGGCCTTTTGGGCCGATCACGGTCGTGTGGAGCGACTCATAGCCGTTCGATTTTGGGTTGCTGATCCAATCTTTCCACCGTTCCGGGATGGGCTGGTAAAAATCGGTGACGATGGAATAAATGAGGAAACAGGTCTTTTTTTCCTCGATTTTCGGCACATCCACAATGACCCGGATCGCGAAAAGGTCATAGATGTCCTCGAACGCGCCGTGTTTCGTTTTGAGCTTGTTCCAAATGGAATAGATACTTTTTGCCCGGCCACTAATGCGGTATTTTACGCCCAGCTCGTCGATGGCCTCTCCGAGCGGGCGGATAAAGTCGTTTATATAAGTGGTTCGCTCGCGGACAGTGGTCTCCAATTTTTTGGCCACTTCGTAATATTCTTCCGGCCGCGTGATCTTCAAACAGATGTCCTGAAACTCGGACTTGATGGCGTTCAGGCCCAGCCGATGGGCCAGCGGGGCATAGACAAACTCGGTTTCGGCGGCGATTTTGAGCTGTTTTTCATATTTCATGCTCTTGATCGTCCGCAAATTGTGGAGGCGGTCGGCCATTTTTATCAGCACGACGCGGGTGTCGGTGAGCATCGAGGTCAGCACTTTCCGGAAGTTTTCGGCCTGCAAACTCTCCGTGTCGTGCAGCCCGTCGAGCTTGGTGAGGCCGTCCACGAGGTTCATGGCACTCTGCCCGAATTTTTCCCTTATTTCTTCCAACGTCACGTCCGTGTCTTCGACCACATCGTGCAAAAGCGCGGCAACGACCGCCGTCGGCCCCAGCCCGATCTCCTCGACACAGATCCGCGCGACCTCGATGGGGTGCAAAATGTACGGTTCGCCCGATTTGCGCCGCTGCTCTTTGTGCGCCTCGACGGCCATTTCGTAGGCCAGCCGGATCTGCTGGCTGTCCTCCGCCGTGAGCGGCGTTTTGATGCTTTTGAGCAAATTGCGGTAGGCCCGCTGGATGAGCATTTTGTCCTCGTCCTCTTTTTCCAAAATGGCTGCTGGCATGTCTTTTACGGTTGACGGCTGACGACTGACGGCTGACGGGGCACCAACCGTCAACCGGCCACCCTCGACCAATTATTTTTACAAATTTAGGGCAAAAACCGGGGCGGCAATCTTCCCAACTTTCCCTTTTTTGAAAATTGCCCATCTTTTGCGAAAACTTTGGGACGGCCTGCTACTTTTGCGCGCCTTTTCAAAAAACAAGGCAAATGTTAAAAGTCAAAAGGGCGCAATCCGGCACTTTTACCTTTTGATTTTTAACTTTTGCCTTCCAAACCGCGGGCGTGGCGAAATTGGTAGACGTACCAGACTTAGGATCTGGCGCCGCAAGGCTTGAGAGTTCGAGTCTCTCCGCCCGCACTTTTTTAAGGCAAAAGTTGAAAGGCAAAAGGCAAAAGTTGGAAGGCAAAAGGCGCGACTCGTCACTTTTACCTTTTACCTTTTACCTTTTGCCTTTTACCTTCTGCCTTTCAACTTTTGCCTTTTTACTTTTAACTTTTGCCTTAACATACTATGCCGAACATCGAGCGCATCGACAATGAGGATTGGACAACGACCATTTCGATCCATATCCCTAAAGCGGAATTCGCCCCGACCATCGAAAAAGAGCTGAAAAAACTCCGCAACAACGTTGCAATGAAGGGCTTTCGCCCCGGCCAAACGCCCATGCCGCTGGTCAAAAAATTCTACGGCCAACGCCTGTTGATCGAGACGCTCAACAATATCACCGTCAAGGAACTCGATGGTTACCTCCGCGAGGCGAAAATCGGGATGATCTTTCAGCCGATCCCGACCACAAAAGGCGAGGACAACCGGTTCGATATCAACGAATTGTCCGATTACACCTTCCATTTTGACCTCGCCCGCCAACCCATTTTTGAAATTAAGGGCCTGTCGAAAACCGACAAATATGAGCGGCTCGTCCCGCAAGATCTCGCCTCGTTGATTGAGGAGGACGTGAAATATGCCCGCCGCCGGATGGGCGAGCGCAGCAACCCGACCGACGGCATCCAAGACGACGATGTGGTGAAAATCGCCTCTGTCGAATTGAACGGCGATGGCACAAAAAGGGAGGGCGGCATCGCCACCACGATGTCCTGTTTCATCCAAAACATCTCGTCGGAAGCGTTCAAAACGATGCTTTTGACCAAAAAAACGGGCGATTCGTTCCAATTTGACCCTCACGACCTTGATACTTGGAAGGACGAAAAACTCTACCGCAAGTACATGCTCAACATCGAGAACGTCGATGACAATACCGAGATCAGCAACCTGTTCGAGGGCACGGTCGAGGAGGTTTCGCGGCTCGTGACGGCGGAGCTGAACCAAGAATTTTACGATAAATATTTCGGCGAGGGCATCGTTTCGAGCGACGAAGAGGCGCAGGAAAAATTTGGCGAAAACATCAAACGGCATTACGGCACACAGGCCGACGCGCTCCTTTTGCGCGAGATCCAGACCAAATTGATGGACCTCAACGAGATCCCGCTGCCCACCGATTTCATCAAACGATATATCGCCCTCAACCAAGAGGACGGCAAAAACATCGACCCTGCATCGCTCGACGAGGCCATGCCGGGCCTGCTCAAAACCTTCCGTTGGGACCTCATCCGCACCCGGATCGAGGACGAAGCGGGCATCGAAGTGACCGAGGACGAGATCAAGGCGGCATTTGTCGTGCGGGTGAAATCCTATTTTCAGGGACAAAACATGAACCTGCCGGACACCTTTTTTGATAGCACCGCCGAACGCCTCATGGGCGACAAGGAGCAGCGCAAGGATGCCCGCGAGTCCATTTTGTACGACAAACTGTTCAAGGAAATGGCCGCCCGCGTAACCGTCATCGACAAGCCCGTGCCGAGCGAGGTCATAACCGAACAGATCAAATCGGCGAACGCACAGGCGGGCGTTGATGAGGACGATGAGGATTTAATGGATTGATTTTCAATGGGTTATGAACAAAAAAAACCTGTCGGCGGTGGTCGACAGGTTTTTTTTATGGAAAAAATGGGGGCTTCAAATCAACTGCATCTTCGCCACTTTCGGGTCCATGAAAACCGTATCGTGCTCAAAATCGAGCTTGATCCGCCATTTTTGCATGGTCGCCGCGCCGATGATCGCTTCTTCGGAGAGGCCAGGAACGAGCAAAAATTCGTCCGACAAAAGCACGTCGTTGAGGTAAAAATCGAGTACCACACAATGGGTGATTTCCATAAATCGGGTCTCTGATGCTTTCCAAACCTGCCGGACCCTTCCCAATTTTACAGGCTTTTCCCAATTTTTGGCCAGTTTTTGGCTGATAAATGAATGGCTAGCCCGCTATTCGAAAACCGAGGCCAACTGCCCTTTGCCCTTTGAGCCGACGAAAAGCATGGGTATTTTGATGACTGACATAGTTGTTTTTTGTGCAAAATTAGTTGAAATGAGCGCCCAAACCGGGCGGGCCTAACCAAAAAGCACCCCCATTTCCAAGCTGCGCTGCACGATGGCCGAATGCTCGTTTTCCTTGATCCCAAAAGTGGTGACCATCGTCAACCAGACCGCTTTTGTGGTCGCGGTCTGTTCCTTGAAAATGGCCATTTTTTGGCGCAATTGGGCGGCATACGACTTCGTGATGGTGAACGGGAGTTCCGAAAATTTCATTTCGCAAAGGTTGATCACCCGGTCGCGGCGGTCGATGACCAGGTCAATCTGGGCGCCCGTTTCGGAGGCGCGGCCCCGCCACGAGGATGTCTGCGAAACGATGCCGCCGATGCCCAGAGCGTGCTTGATCTGCGGGACATGTGCGAGGCATACCTGCTCGAAAGCATAGCCGCTCCATGCGCGGTATTGTGGGCCGCCCATGGCGTTGAGCCAGTTGTTTTCATCGAAAAACTGGGCATTTTTGATGAATTTTAAATAAAAATGGGTGTAAAAATCAACCAATTGATAGAGGCTCTGCCGGTTGCTTTTTTGAAAAGGGGTGTATTTTCGTAGAAAACCGCTCTCTTCCAGCTCCGTCAACATCTTCGTCAAGGCCCCATTATTGGCCAGCCCCGAATGGGCGATGACCTCCTCGCGGGTCAGGCCCTTTGCCTTTGATGCGATAGCCTCGACGATCGAAATATGCCGTTCCGCTTTTGCAAAAAGTGCCCTGAACAGGTTGTTGAACTCGTCGCGGAGGAGGCCGTTATTGGCAAAACAGATCTCCTCGATGTTCTGCATCGCGCTCATTTTCCCCGAAAAGGCATCAAGATAAAACGGCACACCGCCCGTTACCATGAAAAACTGGACGATTTGATAGCGGTCGATGGCGGCATTCTTTTGTTTCAGCAAAATCTCGGCTTCGCGCAGGTTGAACGGTTCGAGCCGGATCTTTGACGTCACCCGGTTGTGCAGCCCGCCCCGGTTGTTGATGAGCTCATTGATCATCCACGATGCCGCCGAGCCACAGACGACCAAAATGACATCGTTGCGGAACGAGGCATAGCTGTTCCAAAAATGTTCGAGCGACTGGATAAAATCCGATTTTGCGGTATCGAACCAGGGCAGTTCGTCCAAAAAGACCACTTTCCGCTCTCCGGGTTTTGTTTCCAAGAAGTCGATAAGCTGTTGAAATGCCGCAAACCAGTTGGCCGGGACCGAGCGGTGCTGTTGTTGGGGCGGCACATATCGTTCGAGGGTTGTGTGGAAATTGATCAATTGCTGTGTCTTCGTGGCATTGGCGATGCCCGTAAGCCGGAATGTGAACTTTTCTTGAAACGCCCGGCGTATGAGCATGGTCTTGCCCACCCGTCGCCGTCCATATACTGCGATGAACGCAGAACGCGACTGAGACAAAACTTCCCTGAACAGTTCCAGTTCCTTTTGTCGGCCAATGAAATTTTCCATAAAACAACTTTGTTCGGCCAAAAGTAGGCTATAAACAGTAGCTTATAGCAAGTTATCAGGTAGATAATTTGCTATAAGTCAAAAAAAAAGGGACTTATAGCAAATTATCTATCCGATAATCAACTATAAACCCCTTTTTTGGAAATTTTGGACGGCGTTATTTCACCATAAAAACATCGTCCGCCAGCCCCTGATTGACCCTCACCGAGGTGATCAAAATCTTCATCGGCGTCGGCGCAACGCCCACCAAAGTGACGGTGCGCGGCGTTTTCAGCCCGCCTTCTTCTTTATAATCGGCAAATTCGGTCGTGACGGTCTGCATCTCGGTGCCGTCGCCCTGCGTCGTCATTTCGCGCACTTTCAGGCTCGTTTCCATGTCGTAAAACTCGGAAATGGCCTTGCCCGACGGCAAGGTGAGGTCGATGCGGTAGGTTTTTCGGCCATTGATTTCCTCGATGCCCTTGAGCATGGTTTTGTAGCCCATCGCGGCATAATTGCCCTCGGCGAACGGGACGGCCTCTTTTTTCAGGTCGTCAAGTTCCGCGCCCTCGATCGGCTGGCTGCCGCCCATGCCGGAGCTCATGCCCTTCGTGCCGTCGAAAACCTGTTTTTGGAGCGTTTTTGCGCCCGCTTTCATTTCAAAAACGATCTTGCCCGGCACTTTTTTCGCGACGCGATAGGCGATGTCCATGCCCATCATGCTCGTCGTGCCGAGCTGTTCCATGTCGGTCACGGTCTTGACCTTCGCCGCGCCGCCGATGGCCGCGATATAGTCGGCGAGGACGGTCTCGGCGGTCGTCCCGGCGGGCAGCGACTGGTCCACGGGTTTCAGTTCGTTGCCATAAACGTCGTAAAAATTGACCTTGCCGCCATCGCCAAATTGTTTGATGCGGTCGGCAACCTGCTCCTCGTTGCCCACGACGAGGATGTGCGCACGGTCGGGGCGGACATATTTTTGCGCCATCGCGACGATATCGTCCGCCGAAACTGCCGCCACTTTTTCCAAATACGTCGCGTAATAATCCGCCGGCAAATTGTACCGGATCGTGTTCAGCGCAAACCGGGCGATGGTCGCCGGGTCTTCGAGCGAGCGGC
>JANOQP010000770.1:0-1672 GCA_031414895.1 Saprospirales bacterium | reverse complement strand
TCGCGCTCGAACAGGAGTTCAGCTTTTTGACGGACACGGCGTCGGGCCTCCAATGTTGGTTCCCCACCCAAATGAACTACACGATCGTCGCCGAAAAATACCCCTCGCCCTACTCCGGGATGCAGGCCGTCGGGCGCAACCGGCTGGCCAATGTGCAGTTCAACCCCGTTTTTTTGCCCAACGATTTCGACCCGTTGCAACCGCTTTCGATGGCGCGAACGGCCGTCGGGCGCGATTCCGTGCGCTGGAAACCGCTCCGTTTGGAGCCGCTCACCGCCCGCGACCGCGCCACCTACCGCGTCATCGACAGCTTCGGCGACCGCAAACATTTCGATCGGTTGGCAAGTCTCATGTCGGTTTCCGCGAACGGCATTTTGCCCATAAAAAAGTCGTGGCCCATCCGGGTCGACATCAATAAAATCGTGAAATTCAACAAATACGAACGCGCCCGCCTCGGCATCGGCCTCACTTCCGCCTCGCTTTCCGCCATCGAACCGCGAAAAACGCCCTGGATCTGGACTGGCTGGGCGGGCTACGGCCTCCGCGACAAAACTTGGAAAGGCGCGACCTATTTGCGGCTCCGGCTCCGGCGGCAAAGCGAAACCTTTGTGGCGCTCGGCATCCGACAGGAACTTTTGCCGCCGGGTGCGCTCGCGACGGCCACGACGGGGCTGATATCGAACAATTTTTACGCCGAACAACTAGACGACCTTCGCGACGCGACCCTCGAATTTGCCACCCGCATCGGCCCTTCGGTTTTGGCGACCACCAAGTTCACGACCAGCATTGATCGGCCCCGCTACGATTATTTTTATTCAAAAAACGACGCCACGGCCGACACCCTGCGACAGTTCCGGCTCACGGAGCTCGGTTTTTTCCTCCGCTTTTCGCGGCAACGGACGGGGCAGCTCCTCCTCGGCCAACCAATCTCTCCGAGCAGCCGTTGGCCGCTTATAAATCTCGGTTGGACCCGCGGTTTTGACGGCCTCCTCGGCGGGCAATTTTCGTACGACCGCTTCGAGATCACGGTCGAACAGCGCACCTCGGTCCGGGGGATCGGCAGGCTCGATTGGCGGGTCGATGCCGGGATTTTGCGGGGCAGCGCACCAATCGCGCGGCATTTTACGCTCAACAGAAATGACGGGGGCGGTTTTGCACTTTTCTCTTTTGGCCAAACTTTTCAGAACGTGGATACGCTTTTTTTGAGCGACCGTTTCGTCAATTTCTATCTTCAGCAAACAATCGGAACGCCCTTTTGGCGCAAGCCTTGGTCGAAACCGCTCGTTTCGCTCATCCAAAACGCGGCGATCGGCACGCTCCGCAACCCCGAACGACACGGCGGCATCGGCTTTTTGACCCCCTCGAAAGGGCTTTTTGAATCGGGTATCCGCTTCGACGACCTCGTGCGGATAAACTGCCTGAATGCTGTCCGGGTCGGCATCGGTTTCGGGGTTTATAGCCGTTGGGGCGAATTGGCCTCGCCCAATTTTGGGGAAAATATTTCAATACGGCTCGGTTTGCGGGCCGGGATTTGAGCGGTTCGGAAGGCTGGCGGCTGGCGGCTGGCGGCTGGCGCGAGGTTTCACCTCGTGCCTCGTATTGCGTCGGCTATGCCGACAAACCGCCGCAGAATTTTGTGTTTTTTCCAAAAAAATAGAGTTCGGTTGTCGGC
>JANOQP010000769.1:0-8317 GCA_031414895.1 Saprospirales bacterium | reverse complement strand
GGCTTTTTCGTCGGCAATTTGTGTTTTTTCATCGGCTTTTTCCGCCGCTGCCGCTTTTTCGGCGGCCTCCGCCGTGGCCTTTTCGGCCTCTTCGACCAGCCCGTTGGCGGCCATGTAATTGTACCATTTCACCAGTTTTTTGATGTCGGCAATGTGCACCCGGTCGCGGTCGTGCTCGGGGACAACCACCGAAAACCAGTTGCGGTATGCCCCGGAATTGCCCTCCGTTTCGACCATCGGGGTGGTTTCGAGGCTCGCTTTTACGCGGTCGAAGACCTCACCGAGGTTGATGAGGCCCTCCTCGGTTTCGGTGTACATCGAGATGGTGGCGAGTGGTGTGAAATTGCTGCCGCGCACCGGCACGAACCGTTGGCGGTTTTCGATGGTGTCAAAAATGAACAGGCCGTTCGAGCGCGAGGAGACGATTTTATGGATGCCGGGGATGCCGGGGATGGAGACGTATTTGTCGAGATTCATGTTTTGAAATTGCTGATTGGGCGTTTTGCCCGCAGTTTTTTATTGTTGTAGGGGAGCAAGTCCGATTTTTTATTTTTGAAAATGCTGTCGCGCTGTCGAATTTTTTTTATTTACGAGATACGATTTACGAGGTACGATATCTGATTGGCTGTCGTCCTATCGAATTTTTTCGCTGAGATCTGGCGCGCGAAAAATCGTAAATCGTATTTCGTAAATCGTATTTCGTAAATCAAAAATTCGGATTTGCAGAAACCACAGGCTATTTGTTCTCCGCCAAATAGGTTTTCACCCATTCGGTCGTCACCGATTTTGGCCGTTCGAGCGGTAGGCCGAGCGCACGCGACCAACAGCCGGCGGCCAAAACGCCAAGCCCGCGCGAAACGCCAAAAAGCACGGTGTAAAAATTGAACTGCGTAAAACCGAGCGAGACCAACACCGCGCCGGAATGCGCATCGACGTTGGGCCACGGGTTTTTGATCTTGCCGAGCGTCGAAAGGATGGGCGGCACGACGTCGAACACTTTCCAGACAATCTTGACGAGTTCGCTGTCGGCGAGGTTGTCCTCGGCGAATATTTTTTGCGCCATGAAGCGCGGGTCCGGTTTGCGCAGCACAGCGTGGCCGTAGCCGGGGATGACACGCCCGGCAGAGAGCGTGCTTTTGACGTATTCGCCGATTTGTTCGCGGGTCGGTTTCATGGTGCCGAGGGTATCGGTCATTTTTTGGATCCAGCGGATGACCTCTTGGTTGGCGAGGCCGTGCAGCGGGCCGGAAAGCGCGTTCATCGCCGCCGAATAGGCCAAATACGGGTCGCTCAACGTCGAGCCGACGAGGTGCGTCGTGTGCGCGGATGCGTTCCCGCCCTCGTGGTCGGCGTGGATGGTGAGGAAAAGCCGCATATATTCCCGGAAGACCGGCTCGTCGAAACCGAGCATATGGGCAAAATTGCCGCCCCAGTCGAGCGAGATGTCCGGCAGGATATGTTCGTTGTTGAAAAACACGCGGCGGAAAATATAGGCCGCGATGCGCGGCAGCCGCGCGATGATGTTCATCGTGTCCTCGTAGGTGGCATCCCAATATTCGCTCTTGTTCATGCCCTCATTATAACGACGGGCGAAAACGGACGTGTTCTGCATCGCCAAAATGCCGACCGAGAACATCGTCATCGGGTGCGCATCGGCGGGCAGCGCGTCGATCGCCTTAAAAACGTGCTCGGGCACATTGGCGCGGCGGACCCAGTTTTCGGACAGCCATTGCACGTTTTCGGCGGTCGGGACCTCGCCGACGAGCATCAGCCAAAACAAGCCCTCGGGCAGCGGTTCGGTGCCTCCGGGCGCTTTTGGCAGTTTTTGCCGAAGCTCCGGGATCGAAAACCCGCGAAAACGGATGCCCTCTTCCGAGTCGAGCAAACTGGTCTCCCAGATCATGCTCGTGATGTCGCGCATCCCGCCGTAGGCCTGGTCGAGCTGCACGTCGTCGATTTTTTTCGCGCCATGTTCTTTGAGGATCTCTTTGACCTCCTTGGCCTGCGCCTGCGATTTTTCGTAAAACAATGCCTTTAATGGGTCCATTTCCAGCGGGAATTTTGAATTTGGTGGGTGAATGATTTGATCGGGCAATTTTCGGCGAAAGTAATTTGCTTTTGGGATTGCCCGGTAGCCCGGAAATTTATTTCCGTCCCGGTTTTTACAAAAACCATTGTTCTTTTGACCCGGTTTTTTTAGGGGCCGTCGCGCTATCGAATTTTTTATTTACGAAATACGACGTACGAAATACGATGTTTGAATGGCTGTTGCGCCATCGACCGTTTTGCACCAATTTGGGAGCGCGAAAAATCATAAATCGTATTTCGTACGTCGTATTTCGTAAATAAAAAATTTGATAGCACGAGGGTTTCGACCGAAAACGCCTGCCATTTATTTTGAACAAAAACCTGCAACCATGCCCTTTCGCAGCCTCCCAACAGCCGTCCTTTTTGCAGCTATCTTATTGAACATCAACCTTTTAGCGCAGATAAAAAGCCCCGACGAGTTTTTGCCCCACCGTTTGGGCGAACGGTTCACGCCCCATTTTCGGCTGGTGGAATATTTTGAGGAGGTCGCAAAATCCGCGACCGCGACCGTCAAACTCGCCCCGATCGGCGCGACGCACGAAGACCGCCCGCAGTTTTTGGCCATCGTCTCGTCGCCGGAGAACATCGCCAATTTGGAACAGATCAGGCAGCAACATTTGCGCGGGGCCGGTCCTAAAAATACCGGGGCCGGTAAAAAAACAACCGCCCCCGTCGCCATCGTTTGGTTGAGCTACACCGTTCACGGCAACGAGGCCGCCGGGGCCGAAGCCTCGATGCAGGTGGTTTATGACCTCGCGAAACAGACCGGCCCCGACGTCAAAAACTGGCTGAAAAACACCGTCGTCATCATCGACCCGGCCCAAAACCCGGACGGCTACGACCGATATTCGCATTGGCAGCTCATGGCGGGCAACCGTTTTGCGCAGCCAAATTTGGCCTCCCGTGAGCATATCGAGCCGTGGCCGGGCGGCAGGCCGAACCATTATTATTTCGACCTCAACCGCGATTGGGCGTGGCTGACGCAAATCGAGAGCGAAAACCGTATCCGCGCCTACCACGATTGGCTGCCGCATATCCATGCCGACATTCACGAACAGGGGAAAAACCACCCCTATTATTTCGCGCCAGCGGCAGAGCCTTTCCATGAAATAATAACGCCTTTTCAACGGGAATTTCAGACCGAGATTGGCAAGAACCATGTGCGCTATTTTGACAAAGAGGGTTGGCTCTATTTCACCCGCGAGGATTTTGACCTGCTTTATCCATCTTATGGCGACACTTACCCGACCTATAACGGCGCCATCGGCATGACCTATGAAAAGGGCGGAATCGGCGCGGGGCGTGCGGGTTTTATTGATACAGGCGACACGTTGTTGTTGAAAGACAGGATTTTGCACCATTATACAACCTCCATTTCGACGGTTGAAGTTGCGTCAAAAAACGCCGCGAGGCTGTCCGAAAACTTTGAAAAATACTATTCGGATGCCATTGAAAATCCGCGCGGCCAATGGAAATCCTTTGTCTTTAAACAAAAAAACGGCGATGCGCACAAGATAGAGCAACTAACGATTTTATTGGACCAACATCACATTACCTATGGAATGGCGGGCCAATCCGGCACTTATAAAGCCTTTAATTACAACACAGGAAAGGAGGAAAATTTCACCTTGGACAACAGCGACATTATCGTCACCTGCTATCAACAGCACAGCGACATGGCCATCGCTTTATTGGAGCCAGAGACCAAATTGGTGGACTCCATTACCTATGATATCACGGCCTGGTCGCTGCCGCTCGCGTACGGCATCGAGGCGTATGCGTTGAAGGTGAAATTGGAGCCAAAAACCGCCTATGCGCACTGCTCGTTTTCGCCCGTCGCGCCGGGGGCAAATGCGTATGCCTATCTCGTCCGTTGGCAGGACGCGCGAGGGCCGCGGTTTTTGTCGGAAGTGTTCAAAAACGGTCTCCGCGCCCGACTCACGAACGGCCCGATGGAGACCGAGGGCCAATCTTTTCCCGCCGGGACCTTGGTCCTGACCCGCTCGGACAACGAAGATCTGGGCGGTGATTTTGACAAAATGATCAGCGAGGCGGGCATGGCGGCGGCAATCGATGTCTTTCCCGCGCGGACGGGCTTTGTCGGCCGGGGGCAGGATTTTGGGTCGGGCGGGCTGTCGGTTTTGGAACGCCCGGAAATTGCGCTCGTCTATTCGGACGACTGTGACGAGAACAGTTTCGGGCATATTTGGTGGCATTTTGAACATGAACTGGAATACCCGCTCGCCGCGATCCCGCTAAAAACCGTCGAAAAGGGCGGCCTCGACGGGTTCACGACGCTCATTTTGCCCGAAGGGATCTCGATAAAAAACATGGAAAACCTGAAAGCATTTGTCGAAAAAGGCGGCCATATCATTGCCGTCGGCGACGCGGTCAAGATTTTCGCGGACGCGGACGGGTTTGATTTAAAAACAAAAGCCGCCCCGGCGGACGACAAAAAGGGGGGTGCCGAGCCGCAGCCGTTCGGCGGAAAAGGCCGCGCCTCGATGAGCGAGGCCGTCTATGGCGCGATTGTCAAAAACCGGGTGGACCCGACCAACCCGCTCGCTTTCGGCCTCGGCGAGCATTATTTTTCGCTGAAAACGAACGGCAACAAATTTGAGTTTTTGACCAACAGCACCGCCGTTTGGGTCGGCGAAAGCTACCAAAGCTACGGTTTCATCGGCGCGAAATTGCGGCCACAATTGAAGCAAACGATGACGGCGGGCCGCCAAAAATTGGGGCGCGGCTCGGTGACCTATCTCATCGACCCGCCGCTTTTCCGCGCGTTTTGGCAGGAGGGGAAACTGCTGTTCGACAATGCGGTTTTTTTTAAGTGAAATGCCCGATTATTTTCGAGCAATCACTTAAAACTAAATTGTCAAAACAGTAGCTGGCGTGGATTTTTACACAAAAATAACGCTTATGCTAATGAAGACTTTATCCAAATAGAGTTATGTTTGCGCCATAATTTGACCTTTTATGCGCCTTTTTGCCCTATTTTTCTATTTTTCGCTCCTTTCCAACTTCACTTTTGGGCAAAACACGAGCCTCCTCGACTCCATTCTCGGCCCCGAGCCGGACGAAAAAAAATTGCAGGTCGCTTGTTACGGCAGCATCAATTTCCATGTTTTTGACTGGCAGATTTGGCCCGAAAAGCGCGACGAGGTCGATTTTGAGCGGGCGGTTTTGGACGGCAGCTATCGTTTTGCGCCCGGTTTTAAACTGAACGCCGAGCTTGAATTTGAGCATGGTGGCACCGGTGTTTCCGTCGAATTTGACCGTTTCGAGGAGTTCGGCGAGTTCGAATATGAGGTCGAAAAGGGCGGCGAGATCCGGTTTGAAAAATTCAACGTCCAATACGATTTTTCAAAAAAACACAACCTTCAAGTTGGCTATGTCAAGGTTCCGTTCGGGCTCCTCAACTTTCGCGACGAGCCGGACGAGTACCCGACAATCAGCCTGCCAATCATGGAAAACGAGCTTTTGCCCGTCGGTTGGGCCGATTTTGGGCTGCTTTATCACGGCAATTTTCAGAAAATCCATTGGCACCTCGCGGCCGTCAATTCGCTCGACGGCTCGGCATTCAACTCCGCCAATTTCGTGAAACGCGGCAACCAGCGGCGTTTCGAGACCGTCAACGCGGAAGATTGGGCCATCGTCGGGCGGCTGGATTACGAGTTTGGCCATGAAAAAAACATCGGGCTCTCCGGCTATTTCGGCAACACGCGCAACAACCGCCCGAAGCCCGACCTGCAAGTGGACGCTTTTTTGGCGATGACCGATTTTCACATTTTGTACGAAATCGAGCCGTTCGAGTTTTGCGGCCAGGTTTTTTATGGTCACCTCCAAAACTCCGAGGCCGTCTCGAACGCAAATCGCAACCTCTCCAACAACCTCAACGTGAAGCGCACGCCCGTCGCAAAATCCGCCGTCGGGTACACTGCCGAAATCTCCTTCGAGATATTTGATGTCCTCAAAAAGCACCCAAATGGCGAGCTCAACCTATTTGTGCGATACGATAAATTCGACAGCATGGCCTCGACAGAGGGGCAGGTTTTCGACAACCCGCGCTGGGAACGGTCGGTCTATTCGGGCGGCATCGTTTATCAGCCCGTGCCGCAACTGGTGCTAAAATCGCAGTTCTCGGCGGAGAAACTGGGCATCGCGGTCAATGCTTGGCAGCGGGCCTTTTCGGTTGGGATGGGCTTTCATTTTAAATAGCTCCGTTTGCGAAAGTTGCTTTTGTCATTCATGAATCTCTTACAACACTCAATAAAAACAATAATTTTTCAATGAAAAAACTACTTCTTCTTTCTGCAATTACAATTGCTTTTTTGTCCAATTGCGACAACAATGACAGCAATGTCCAACAAACAGATTTTTACTCGGAACTGACCACGGCGGCCAACAGCGTCATCATCAAGACCTATGTTTCGATGAACGAAAAAATGAGCTTGGTCATCGACGCAATCACCAATTTGGAGGCCAACCCGACGGCCCAAAACCTCGAATCCGCCCGGCAGGCCTGGCGAGATGCCCGCCGTCCGTGGGAGCAGGCCGAGGGCTTTTTGTTCGGCCCGGTCGACCAGCTCGGCATCGACCCGGCGATGGATTCGTGGCCCGTCAACGAGATCGACCTCGACCAAGTCTTGGCCAGCGGCGAATCGCTGACCAAACCATTTATTGACGCGCAAGAAGGCACTATCAAAGGTTTTCACACGCTCGAATACCTCCTTTTTGGGAAAAACTCGACCAAAACGGTCGCCAATTTCACGCCCCGCGAGTTTGAGTACCTCCGCGCCTGCGCCGAAAGTTTGAAGGGCGAGACCGCCAAACTGGTCCTTTCGTGGCTGCCGACCGGGGGCAATTTTGCCAACAACCTGATCGCCGCCGGCACCTCGGCGAGCATCTATCCGAGCCAAAAATCCGCGCTCAACGAACTCGTCAACGGCATGATCACCATCGCCGACGAGGTGGCCAACGGCAAGATCAACGACCCGCTCACGCAAGGCAACGTCACGCTCGAAGAAAGCCGTTTTTCGGCCAACTCGAAAACCGATTTTGCCGACAATATCCGCTCCATCCGCAATATCTATTACGGCAGCCTCGACGGCTCGTCGGGCGACGGTTTGAGCAGCCTCATCGCCGCCAAAAACGCCGACCTCGACCAGCGCACCCGGGTAAAAATCGCAGATTCGATCAATGCCATCGAGGGCATCCCCGGCACATTCACGACTGCCATTTTTGAGCAAAAACCAGCCGTGGTCGCTGCGCAAACTGCCGTGCGCGACCTGTTGGACATTTTGCAGGGGGAAGTTTTGACGGCGGTTTCGGGGCTTTGAGCCGAAACTTTATAGTCGGTAAAAAAACTTCATTTTGGGACTGATATTTCTTGTTTTTCCTTTTAGGGGAATAAAACACTTTACCATGCAAACCATTTATTTTCAACGGCTTGTGCTCATTTTACTATTCTCGTCCGTCCTTTTTTCTTGCAAAAAAGACGGCGCGGACAAACCCGATCCGGCCCTGAAACCGGGCGGCGCAACGACCGTGGAAGTTGATTTTATCAACTCGTTCCAACAGCCTGCTGCCAACCTTAACGCCGCTGAAAGCAAAATGCATTTTGAGGCCGACGGCGCGTTCGGGGCCATTTTCGTGACCGCCCCAGCGGCCAATTTCGGCGGCCTCGGCCCGCTTTTCAACCAGAACAGTTGTGAAAGTTGCCACGGGCTGAACGGCCGCGCCGCATTTCCCGAAAACCCGGAGACCGATGCGGGCGGCCTGCTCCTGCGGTTGAGCTTGCCGGGCGCGGGGGCGCACGGGCAGCCGTTGGCGGTGCCGGGTTTTGGCGACCAATTTCAGTCGAAGGCCATTTTTGGGGTGCAGCCGGAGGGCAAGGTCTCGGCCAGTTTCGAGACCGAGGTCCGGCAGTTTTTGGACGGGACGCAACAGGAACTTCGCCGCCCCATTTTTTCGTTGAAAAATCCGTACTCGAACCTGCCCGCCGGGGTTATGATCTCGCCCCGGATCGGGCCGCCGGTCATCGGTTTGGGGCTTTTGGAGGCCTTCCCAGAGGCCGTCATTTTGGAAAGGGAAGACCCGAACGACAGCAACCAAGACGGTATCTCTGGTCGCGCAAACCGGGTCTATTCCATTGAAAACCAACAAGTTATGCTCGGTCGGTTCGGTTGGAAGGCCGGGCAGCCGACGCTTTTGCAACAAACGGCAG